>JBEBXF010000130.1:0-8283 GCA_040391725.1 Eoetvoesiella caeni
GGCCGCATCATCTACGCCAATCCAGCGTTCATCGAGGTTAGCGGCTGTCACCGCGACGAACTCATCGGCAAGGCGCACAACGTCGTCCGCCATCCCGACATGCCGCCCGCGGCGTTCGCCGATTTGTGGGAATGCATGAAGGCCCGCAAGCCCTGGCTGGGCCTGGTCAAGAACCGGCGCAAGGACGGCGGCTTCTACTGGGTGCTGGCCAATGCCTACCCCGTCTGGGAAAACGGCGAGGTCACCTGCTACGCCTCGGTGCGGGTTCAGGCCAGCGACGAACAGATCCGGGCGGCCGAAAGCTTTTATGCCGACCTCAACGCCGGGCACAGCAGCGGCTATGCGGTCGAAGCGGGCCAGCGCGTCAGCCGCGGATGGAGACGGCTGCCCGAACTCGCCGCGCGCCCATTTCAGAACAGCCTGCGCGCCGGGCTGTTCCGCATGTCCTGCCTTGCCGTCGCCGCCATCGCGGGCGCCAGCTATTTTGCCTTTACCGGCGGTGTGCCCGGCGAATGGGCATGGGCGGTCTGGCCGGCCATCGGCCTGGCGACGGCCGGCATGCTGGGATATGGGTGGTCGCTTGCCGCCCGTGTGCTCGGTTCGCTGGAAGATGCCGCGAGCGTGGCGCGGCAGATCGCGGCGGGCAATCTTTCCGCCGAAATGCCGAAAGGCCGCAGCGCCGAGGTCGACAACCTGAACTTCTACCTGGACATCATGCGCAAGAGCCTGATAAGCATCGGCAGCGATGTGCAGCTTGGCGTCAACGCCACCGGCCACACGGCGCAAATTCTCTATGCCAACAACACCCATCTTTCGGCCCGCACCGAAAGCCAGGCGGCTTCGCTGCAGCAAACCGCCTCCGCCATGGAAGAAATCACCGTCACCGTCAAGCAGAATGCGGACAACGCCAGCACCGCCGCCCGCCTGGCCAGCGAAAGCATGCAGATCGCCCAGCGCGGCGGCAGTGTCGTCTCGGAAGTCGTCCACACCATGGACGGCATACGCGGCAGCGCCAACAAGATTTCGGATATCGTCACGCTGATCGAGGGCATCGCCTTCCAGACCAATATCCTGGCCCTGAACGCCGCCGTGGAATCAGCCCGCGCCGGCGAGGCCGGGAAAAGCTTTGCCGTGGTCGCCGGCGAGGTGCGCAACCTGGCGCTCAAAAGCTCGCAGGCCGCCAAAGAGGTCAAGGCGCTCATCGACGACTCCACCGCGCGGATATCCATGGGGGCCGAACAAGCTTCGCGCGCGGGCGACACCATGCAGGAAATCGTCGAGTCGGTGCAGCGGGTTACCGCCATCATGGCCGAAATCTCCACGGCATCCGCCGAACAATCCAGCGGACTGCTGCAAATCAACCAGGCCATCGGGCAAATGGACGGGGTAACGCATCAAAATGCCAACCTGGTGCAGGAACTGGGGCAAACGGTGCGTGCGCTGTCGGCCGAAGCCGACAACCTCGGCGAAGCCATCGGCGTGCTCAACACGGGCCTGCGAAAAGAAATCCGCCCTTCCGCGCTGCATGCCCAACGGCAGGCCCACAAGCCGAACGCGAACGACAAGCCGTCCAAAGCCCACGCTACCCACGCGGCCGCCGGCCTTGCCGCCCGGGCCAGCCACGCCCTGGCATCGTCTTAGGCCTCCTCCTGAAAAGAAAGCCCCGGCTCGGGCAATCGTCCGAGCTGGAATAAAAACGTCCGCCGGCTTGTGCCCGACGCTCCGCATCGGCGGCATGCAACCGTTACAATGTGGCGTTGGCCGTCATTGCGGCCATGTTCTAGCCAGACGGAGCCTTCGTGAGCGTTTCAATTTTCGACAGCTTTCTTACCACCACGGAAATCATCGACGTCTTCGACGACGCGGCCGTCATCCAGGCCATGCTGAAATTCGAAGGCGCCCTGGCCCGGGCACAGGCCGCCGAAGGCATCATTCCCGAATTCGCCGCGCAGGCCATCGCCCAGCACTGCGATGCGCAGCGCTACGATATTCCCGCCATCGTCGTCGCCAGCCGCCGCGCCGGCAGCATGGCCATACCGCTGGTCAAGGAACTCACCAAAGCCGTCGCGGCCTCCAATCCGGAAGCCGCCATCCACGTGCATTGGGGCAGCACCAGCCAGGACGTCATCGACACCGCAACGGTGCTGGTCACCCGCGATGCCTTGGTGCAGCTCGATGCCACGTTGACCCACCTCGCCGGCCGCCTGCTCGAACTGGCCGAACAGCATCTGGATACGCCGGTCCTGGCCCGCACCCTCATGCAGCCGGCGCAAGTCATCAGCCTGGGATTCAAATTCACGGGCTGGGCGGCGCCGCTGGTGCGCGCGCACCAGCAGTTGCGCGCGCAGGCCCAACGTTCGCTGCAACTACAGCTTGGCGGCGCGGTGGGCACGCTGGCCGTCATGGGCCATAAGGGCCCGGCCGTCGTCAAGCGCGTCGCGGCCGAACTGAACTTGACCGAACCGCAATCCAACTGGCATACGCAGCGCGACGAATGGGTGCGCCTGGGTCTCGAAGTAGCCGTGCTGGCCGGCAGCCTGGGCAAGATCGCCAAAGACCTCAGCCTGATGGCGCAAGGTGAAATCGCCGAACTGGCCGAGCCTTCCGGCCAGGGGCGCGGCGGCTCGTCGGCCATGCCGCACAAGCGCAATCCTGTGTCGTCCATGATCGCCCTGGCCGCCGCCGGCCGCGCGCCGCAGCGCGCCGCCGCCCTGCTGGCCAATATGCCTCAAGAACACGAACGCGGCCTGGGCAACTGGCAGGCCGAACTGGCCGAGTGGCCGGCGCTTTTCCTGAGCACCCAGGGCGCCCTGAGTGCTCTGCGCGAAGCCATGGACGGCCTGCAGGTCGACAGCGGCCGCATGCTGCGCAATATCGATTCCCTGCAAGGCCTGGTTTTCGCCGAGGCGGTCACCATCTACCTGGCCGGCGCCATCGGGCGCCCCCAGGCGCATCACCTCATGGAAACGCTTACCCGCCAGGCCATGGCTGAAAACAAGACACTGGAAGCCGTGGTTTCCGCCGCTGTCCAGGCCGACGCCCAGCTACGCGGCAAAATCGATCTGGCTACGCTGCACACGCTGTTCGACCCCGTTGCCGCCACCGTCTGCGGCGCCGATCTGGCCCGCCGGCAACTGGCCGAACTGCGCGCCGCCTTGCCTTGAACCAGCCACCGCGACGCCGCGCCATCCCGATGCGCGGCAACTGCGGGAATGCCGGCACGAACCCATCACTAAACTTCTTCATATCTCGACAGGACCACCATGAGCTACGATCCCTCCGACCTCGATCTTGAACGCGGCTTCAAAAATCGCCGCGAAATTCTGGGCGACGCCTGGGTAGAGCGGTCGGTCTCCCGCGCCACAAACTTCAACGCCGAATTCCAGCACTTGATCACGCGATTCGCCTGGAACGAAATCTGGGGCCGGCCGGGGCTGGAAAAGAAAACCCGCCGCGCCATGGTGCTGGCCGTCACCATGGCCCTGGGGCGCTGGGAGGAATTCGAACTGCACGTGCGCTCGGCCCTGGTCGGCGGCGATCCGGATACCCGCCTGACGCCCGACGAGCTGAAAGAGATCCTCATGCAAACGGCCATCTACGCCGGCGTGCCCGCCGCCAACACGGGCTTCACGCACGCCCAGGAAATCCTGCGCGAAGTGGGCCCGCAAATCGGCTACACGCTGGAACCCATGTCGCCGCTGGACGCTTTTCATTCGGGCAACGGCAAAGACCTGGTCACAGCCAGCAAACCCGCCCTGCACTACAACCTGCGCAAAGCGCGCAACGGCGCGCCGCGTAAAACCATAGTGCTCAGCCACGCGCTGGGCTGCGACCTGACCATGTGGGACTGGCTGGCCAATATCCTGGCGGCCGACTACGACGTCGTCAGCTACGACCATCGCGGCCACGGCGGTTCCGACGCACCGGCCACGCTGTACACCATGCCCGAACTGGCCGCCGACGCCGCCCGCCTGGTGCAAGAACTGGACTGCGGCCCCGTCGTCTGGATAGGCCTGTCCATGGGCGGCATGGTGGGCCAGGAACTGGCCATCCGCAACCCCGAACTGGTGCAGGCCCTGGTCATTGCCAATTCCACTTCGGCGTATCCCGATACGGTGCGCCAGGCCTGGCAGCAGCGCATCGAAACCGTGCGCGCCGGCGGCATCGAAGCCATTGCCGACGCCGTCATGGAGCGCTATTTCCACGATGAATTCCGCAAGGAAAGCGCCGGGCTGGTGGCCGCGTTCCGCCGCCGTCTTACCTCCACCGACCAGGACGGCTACATCGGCTGCTGCAATGCCGTGGGCACCGTGGACATCACCGCCCGCCTGCCGAAAATCACCGCGCCGACGCTGATCATCGCCGGTGCGCTGGATCAGGGCGCCCCCGTAACCATGTCGGAAACCATGGCCGCCAACATTGCCGGCTCGAGGCTGGTGGTTCTGGAAGGCGCGTCCCACCTGGCCGTGGCCGAGCAGCCCAAGCCATTCGCCCGGGCCGTGGCCGAATTCCTCGACACGCTGCAATAAGGTAAGCCATCACGGCGGCAAGCTGGATCCACCCGCCGGCCGGGCGGGCCGCTGGAACACACGGCGTCCGCCGCCATCGACCGCCTCCACAGGAAACCACCGGTGTCCAACCTCAGCTCTCGCGACAACCCAGAACCCGCCGCCAGCCGCCAATTCCTGATGGTGGCTTGCGCCGGGTTCGCCAGTATGGCGGGCATGCGCCTGTGCGATACGCTGCTGCCCGCGCTGGCCCGATCGTTCGACGCCGGTGTCGGCGAAGCGGCGGGCGCGGTGTCGATGTTCGCCATCGCCTACGGCATCCTGCAGCTTGTCTACGGGCCGCTGGGCGACCGCTACGGCAAGCGGCGCGTCATCTGCCTGGCGGTGGCGGTTTCCGCCTTCATCAATCTTGCCCTGACCTTTTCGCCCAGCCTCTCCATACTGACCAGCCTGCGTTTCATGGCCGGCGCGGCGGCGGCCGGCATCGTGCCGCTGAGCATGGCCCACATCGGCGATTCGGTTCCCTATGCGCAAAGGCAGCAAGTGCTGGCCAAGTTCCTCACGGCCACCATCATGGGCATGATCTGCGGCCAATGGGCGGGCGGCATTCTTGCCGACACCCTGGGCTGGCGGGCGGCCTTCGTGCTGCTGACCCTGCTGTTCGGCGCGGTGGCCGCCTCCATGGCGCGCAGCCTGCCGCCGGCTCCCGGCTCGGCCGGCCAGGCGGAACGCAAAGGCTACGGCGCGCAATTGATGGTGGTGATGCGCACCCCCTGGGCCCGACGCATCCTGCTGGCGGCGCTGATCGAGGGCTGCGTCGCCTACGGCGCTTTTGTATTCATTCCGGTGCATCTGCACGAACGTTTCGGCCTGTCGCTGACCATGGCCGGAGGCGTTGTCGTGCTGTATGGGCGCCCTGGGGGGGGGGGGGGTGTGTTGGTTTTGGGGTGGGGGGGGGGGGGTTACGCCATGGGCGCGCGCCGCATCGTGTCGCGGCTGGGCGAGCCGCGCATGGTGCTGTGCGGCGGAGCCCTGATGGCCACGGGCTTCGGCACGCTTGCCTTCGCGCCTTCGTGGATGTGGTCGATACCCGCCTGTGCGCTGGCGGGTTTCGGCTTTTACATGATGCACAACACCTTGCAGGCGAATGCCACGCAAATGGTGGCGCAGGCGCGGGGCACGGCCGTATCGCTGTTTGCCTGCAGCCTGTTTCTGGGCCAGTCCATCGGCGTCGGCATCGTCGCCCAACTGCTGGACAGCCTGGGCACCAGCGCGGCCTTCATTCCCGGAATGGTGGTTCTGCCGCTGCTGGGCCTATGGCTGGCCTGGTCGATACGACACCGCCGCTAAGGCGCAAATTATTTTTGCTTGCCTGGGTCCTTGACGTCGCGGATGACGTCGAACTCGACGTTCTGCAGCTTGCCATCCACTTTCTCGACCTTGCGGATATAGATATTCTGGTCGATATCGCGTGTGACGGAATCGATGGTGATGGGGCCGCGCGGGCTTTCCCATTTCATGCCCTTGGCGGCGGCAATGAATTTGTCGCCCGTGGCGTCGCCGCCGGTCTTCTTGAGCACGGCATAGATAAGATGCATGCCGTCGAAGCCGGCCACCGACATGAAGTTGGGGCGCTTGTTGGGGTAGGCCTTGTAATACGCCTGCGTGTAGGCCTTGTTCTCGGGCGACTTGTGGTCTTCGGAATAATGGAACGAGGTGACGACGCCGACCGCCGCATCGCCCATAGCGTCGAGCACGTCTTCGTCGGTGAGGTCGCCGGTGGAAATCAGCTTGATGCCGTCCTTGGCCAAGCCCCGCTCTTTATAGCCTTTCAGGAAGGCAACGCCCTGCTCTCCGGCCGGGACGAACAGGAAGACGGCGTCGGGCTTGGTGTCTTTGACCTTTTGCAGGAAGGGGGAAAAGTCGGGATTCTTGACCGGGGTGCGCACTTCGCCCACGATTTTCCCGCCGCCTTCGGTGAAGGTCTTGACGAATTGCTTTTCGGCATCGTGGCCGGGGCCGTAGTCGGCCACCACCGTATAGACGGTTTTGATGCCGTTTTTCAGCGCCCATGTGGCAATGGGAGCGCTGACTTGCGGCAGGGTCATGGAAGTGCGCACGATGTACGGCGATTTTTCGGTGACCGACGACGTGGCGGCGTTCATGACCACCATCGGGACCTTGGCCTGCGCCGACAAGGGCCCCACGGCAAACGCCGAGGGTGTCAGGCCAAAGCCGGCCAGGATGTCGACCTTGTCCTTCACAATCAGCTCTTGCGCGGCGCGCTTGCTGAGCTCAGGCGCGACGCCGGTATCGTCCTTGACGATGAGCTCGACCTTGCGATCACCAATTTTGTCGCCATGCTCGGCCATGTACAGATGGACACCGTTCAGTATTTGCTGGCCATAGCCGGCAAACGGACCGGACATGGGCAAGACCATGCCGATTTTCAGGTCGCTGGCCGCGTGCGCGGCGCTGGCCGCGCCGAACGCCACGGCGACGGCAATCAGTGATTTCTTCATAAGCATGGATATTTTCTCCTGGCTGTTATCGTTATGCCCGATTCGGGCCGGTATTACCTGGTGAGCAAAAACCGCCCGGGCGAGGCGCACATCCACGACAACTCCGTGGCGGCATTGCATGAAAGTTCTTGGAATAAACATTTATTCGCGTAAAGAACATGGTGTAACAGATTAGTGTCGGCCCTTGCCTTTGTCAACGCGGCGAATCGGCCAACCGCCACAGCGTCGCCGGAGCCCGGCGCAGCACGGCGGTTTCCCGAAGTATGGTCATCAAGGTCTTGGCCGACGGCCCAAGGCTGGTATCGCTGCGATGCAGAAGCCCCACCGGCTCTTCCGTGCCTTCCAGCTGCACGGGCAATATTTGCAGCAAGCCCATATCGACGTCTTCGCGCACCGCCCCCATGGGGGTAAACCACAGGGAATCGGACTGCAGGGCAATGAGGCGGGCGATCGACACGGACAAGGTTTCGAAGCAACTGCCCGGCAGCTTGAGCCCGCGCGCCTGCAGATGGCTCTCGGTGTTATGGCGGGGCACCGTGCCCTTGGTCGATACGATAAGAGGATACTGGATGATCTCGTTAAGCGAAAGGCCCGTCTGGGCAAGAACGGGATGGCCCCGGCGCGCCACCACCACCAGCGGCTCCACATACAAGAGTTCGAACGACACGCCGACCATCATCTTGGGGTCGGCCATTCTTCCCAGGGCGAAATCCACTTCGCCGGCCTGCAGTTTGTCGAGCAGCGGCGCATTGGCCGCCACCTGGATATCGACCCCCGCGCCGGGCCGGACGCGACGGAACTCGGCCAGCGCAGGCGGCAGCAGATCGGGCGCCACCGTGGGCAGGGCCCCCACGTAAACCGCCTCTTCGTGCTGGGCTGCCGAATCGGCGCCCACAGAGCGCCTTGCACCGTCCAGCGCATCCAGCACCGACACGGCATGGGTAAGAAAGGTCTGCCCGTCGCGCGTCAGGCGCGCTCCGAAGCGCCCCCGCTCGACCAGGCGCGCTTCGACCAGGCTCTCCAGTTCGTGCAGCGTCTTGGAAACCGCCGGCTGGCTCAGCAAAAGCTTGTCGGCCGCCTTGCCCAGATGCTGCTCCTGCGCCACCGCGACAAAGCATTGAATATGCCGCAGCCGGATGCGGTTCGCGAAGTTGTCAATTTTCATGACTCCATTCCATAACCCTGGATTATCGAATAATGTATGTTAATTCAATTTACATGAATATTTTTTAGTCCTATCATTCGGCCACTGA
>JBEBXF010000131.1:0-8267 GCA_040391725.1 Eoetvoesiella caeni
CGACCTGGGTCTTGCGGTAGGCGATGCCTTTTTCCAGCATCTTCAGGAACAGCCATTGGTTCCATTTGTAGTACTTGGGATCGCAGGCGCACATTTCGCGCGACCAGTCTATGGCCAGGCCCATCGCCAGCATCTGCTTTTTCATGTAGGCGATGTTGTCGTAGGTCCACTTGGCGGGCGGAACCTTGGACTTGATGGCGGCGTTTTCGGCCGGCATGCCGAAGGCGTCCCAGCCCATGGGCATTAAAACGTTATAGCCTCGCATGCGCAGTTGGCGCGTCATCATGTCGTTGATGGTGTAGTTGCGCACGTGGCCCATGTGCAGCTTGCCGCTGGGGTAGGGCAGCATGGAGCAGGCATAGAACTTGGGCTTGGGCGAGCCATTGGCATCGACGGCGTTTTCGCTGACGCGATAGGCATCGCGCTCGCCCCAGTTTTGCTGGGCGGCGGCTTCGACGGTAGTGGGGCTGTAACGTTCCTGCATAGGATTCTTGGTCTTTAAGGTTTGATGCAAACCATACATTATAGGGTGCGGGGCTTCAAGGCGCTTCGGGGGCGGCGAGCCTGAAGCGCCTTGCTCCGACGTTGCCGTTCCGCGCTTGCGCCGATGGCGCCCGGAAGGTCGTGCGCGGCCGGGCCGGCCATGTGGCGGGCGTAAAAAAACCCTGGCGGGAGGGCCAGGGTTTTTTTGAATGGCGCTTGATTACTTGAGCTTGATTTCTTTGTAATCGACATGCTTGCGCGCGACGGGATCAAATTTTTTGATCAGCATCTTTTCGGGCATGTTGCGTTTGTTCTTGGTGGTCGTGTAGAAATGACCGGTGCCTGCGGTGGATTCGAGTTTGATTTTCTCGCGAATGCCTTTTGCCATGATGAGCTCCTGATGATTGGTGCGCTATGCGGCGGCGTTAAGCCACTTCGCCACGGGCGCGCAGGTCGGCCAGAACGGCGTCGATGCCGTTTTTGTCGATGGTGCGGATGGCCTTGGTGGTGACGCGCAGGCGCACCCAGCGGTTTTCGCTTTCGACCCAGAAACGGCGCGATTGCAAGTTAGGTAAAAAGCGACGCTTGGTTTTATTGTTTGCGTGCGAAACATTGTTGCCCACCATCGGGCCTTTGCCGGTAACTTGGCATACGCGTGCCATGGTTATACCCCTTAAGTTTTGCTGTAAAGGCCCATCCACCCTGGATATTTCCCTTGGCGACTTTTAAAAACTGTGCGGCCAAGGGGCAATGCTTTGGGGGTGAAACAAAAGACCAAAGTATCTGTAAAGCCTAGTATTCTAATACGAATCAGGCGGTTTAATCAAGTGGCGCGTAGCGCAATGCGTCCAAACAGCCACGAAACAAAGGCGCAAAACGCCAAAATGCCGGTCAATGGGATGGCGGTGCTTGACTGCCAATGGCTGATTGCCAGACCGGCCAGCGCGCCGCACAGCATCTGCATGGTGCCCATGAGCGCCGAAGCCACGCCAAGGCGCTTGCCCTGCCGCGCAAGCGCGAGCGCCGCGGCGTTGGGGTTCACGAAGCCCTGGCTGGCCATGAAGCCCATCAAGCATAGCATAAGCAGGGGCAGCGTCAGCAGATCAAGCAGGGTAAGGGCCAGACCGACCAAGGTGGTCAGAACGATGGACACTTGGGCCGATTTCAGCAGGCCTTCCAGCGAGTAGCGGTCGAGCAGGCGGGCGCTGACCTGCGAGGCCACGATCAACGATACGGCGCCCAGGGCGAAAACAAGGCCGAAGTGTTGCGGATCGACGCCGTAAATGCCCATGAGCACCCTGGGCGTGCCCGAAATATACGTAAACAGGCCCGCCGAGCCGAAGGCGCCGGCCAGCGAAAAGCACATGAACTGCCGGTCGTGCATCAGGCCCCAGTAGTTTTTGGCAATGCTGGAGACGCGCAGCGGCGTGACTTTTTCGGGGGGCAGGGTTTCGCGCATGGTCAGCAGGGCGGCCAGCAGCAGCAAGGCGCCGCCCGCCGCCATGAGCCCGAACACCCCGCGCCACCCTACGAACAGCAGTATCTGGCCGCCCAGTACGGGTCCCAGGATGGGGGTGACGCCCATGATCAGGATAAGCAGGGACAGAGCCTTGGAGGCTTCGCGCGTATCGTAGTTGTCGCGGATGACGGCGCGGGGAATGACCATGCCGGCCGCGCCGCCCAAGGCCTGCACGATGCGCCATGCGGTCAGATGCTCGATATCGTTGGTCAAGGTACAGACGACGGACGAGATGGTGAAAATGACCAGGCCGGCGATCAGGGGGAGCTTGCGTCCGTAGCGGTCGGCCATCGGGCCGTAGATCATCTGCGCCAGGGCCAGGCCGAACAGATAGCTTGCCAGTGTACGTTCGACCTGGCCTTCCGTGGCATGCAGCCCCTGGGCGATGGACGGAAAGGCGGGCAGGTAGAGGTCGATGGCAAGAGGCCCCAGCGCGGTCAGGGCTCCCATCAGCAGCAGCCATCCGGGCAACAGGGGTTCTTTTTTTACGGCGGGCATGTAGTAAATGCGCATCAGTGATGCGAAGGCGGGGAAGTCGTTAGTCTAAAGGAATACAGCGCGGCCCGCAGAGCGCGATTCTGTGAGATATTCGGTATGCCTGGAGCGCGCGGAAGGGCCCGAGTGCCGCACGAGTGGTTTCGGGATCGGACTTTTGGTGATAAATTGATGGCGGTCTCCCATACCCCCACCCAGTCAGGGGGGCGCCGGGAGGCTTCTCGCTTGTTCATATCTGAGAAATTAATAGACTTGTAAACGAGCAGGGATGGTTTGGATAGTTTTTTGCGGCTCTCGTCGCCGGCGCCGAGCGGCGGGTTGCGAACCCTGTTCAAGGTATTCCTGAATCAATAGGGAGTGGGATGTGAGTTCGGTTTTATCCGCGGTTGAAAAAAAATTGGCTTCGTTGCCGTTGCCGGTCCAAGTGCAGTTGCCCGATGGCGCGGTCGCCGGGCCGGCCAACGCCAGAATGCGTCTCATCGCCAAAGACAAGACAGCGTTGCTGCATCTGGCCATGGGGCAAACCGGCTTGCTGGGCGAAGATTATGTCGAAGGCCGGCTCGATTTCGAAGGATCGATGCGCGACCTCATGGATCTGGCCGCGGCCATTCTGCCCGATTCTCCCATCGATGTGGGGCGCGGCAACTGGTTTACCCGCGTGGCCCGTCACCTTGTTTCGGTGCGGCGCCACAGCACGGCGCGCGACGCCAAGCAGATTCAATTTCATTACGATCTGTCCGACGACTTCTATGCCTTGTGGCTGGATCCGCGCCGGGTCTATTCCTGCGCCTATTATCGCGAACCGGACATGACCATCGCCCAGGCCCAGGAAGCCAAGCTCGATCACATCTGCCGCAAGCTGGCGCTTAAGTCGGGCGAGCGCTTTCTCGACATCGGCGCGGGCTGGGGCGGCTTGCTGCTTTGGGCGGCCGAGAACTACGGGGTGGATGCCACGGGCATTACCTTGTCCAAAAACCAGCATGCCCACGTCAACCGGCTTATCCAGGAAAAAGGCCTTTCGGGGCGCGTGCGCATGACCCTGCTCGACTATCGGGACCTGGACGAATCCGCTCCCTACGACAAGATTGCGTCGGTCGGCATGTTCGAGCACGTCGGCCGCGCCCAGTTGCCGGGATATTTTTCCAAGCTGCGGCGTTTGCTGCGCCCGGGCGGCCTGATCATGAATCACGGCATTACCGCGGGCGGCGTGTACAACGCCGAGGTCGGCGCAGGCATGGGGCAATTCATCGAAAAATACATCTTCCCGGGCGGCGAGCTGACTCACATCAGCAACGAGCTGGCCTGCATCTCCGATGCCGGCCTGGAAGACGTCGACATCGAAAACCTGCGCCCGCACTATGCCCGCGCGCTGTGGGCCTGGAGCGACGCGCTGGAAGCCCGGCTGGACGAGGCGCGCCAGTTCCTCACGGGCGAGCAGGGCGAGAAATCGCTGCGTGCCTATCGCGTGTACCTGGCAGGTTGCGCCATGGGGTTCGAGCACGGCTGGATCGCGCTGCATCAGGTTCTGCTGCAGCACAAGGCCACCGGCCGGCGCGACGAGCTCGACTATCCCGCCGACCTTACCTATCCGTGGCGCCGCGACTACATTTATCGTTGATGTTGCGGTGGTTTCAGGGCGCGGTGCGGCGGCGGTATTGCCGCAGCACCCGCCAGTACCAGAAATAAAGCAGCACGGCCGATACGCCCAGGCCGATAAGCGCCATCAGCCACAAGGTGGCGGCCCCTATGGGGGCTCCGGGCATGATCCAGTCCACGATGGGCTGCAGGGCCCCGGCCGAGGGGCCGAAGCCCAGCCACCATCCCCCCAGCAGCCCCACGCCCGTCAGCGCGAAGATTTGCAGCAGGAGCGGCACGGTGGCCACTTTGTAGGCGCGCAGCAAATACGAATTGATGCATTGCATGGCGTCGCACAGGTGGAAGTAGGGTATGACTTGCATGAGCGTCGCGGCAACGGCGGCCACCTGCAGGTCGTCGGTGTAAACGGCCAGAATGTCCTTCTTGCCCACGATCAGGATGCCGATGGTGGCGAGGGCCCCGACCAGCACAATGAGCTGCCCGGCCAGGGCGGTTTTGCGGGCGCGCGGCATGTCTTCCGCGCCGATCGCCTGGGCGGTGAGCGAGGCCGAGGCGATGCCCACCGCCATGGGCATCATGTAGCAAAGCGCCACCAGGTTGGCCATGATTTGATGGCCGCCGGTGACGAACATGCCCTCGCGCGCGACGAGCAGGGCCATGAAGCTGAATGCGCAGACCTCGACCAGGTACGAGCCGCCCATGGGCAGCCCCAGGCGCAGCAGTTCTTTCTGGGCCTGCCAGCGCGGCCGATGGAGCTTGAGCTTGAAGCGTGCATAGAATTTGTCGTGCTTCAGCATCCATAGGCCGGCCGCCAGGGTCATCCAGCCGACGATGGCCGTCGATAGGCCGGCGCCGATCGCGCCCAGCGCCGGCGCCCCAAGGTTGCCGAAAATGAACACCCAGTTGAACAAGGCCTTGAAGCCGATGCTGGCCAGGTTGATGTTCATGACCATCTTGGGCTTGGAAACCGCGGTGCCCAGCGCGTAAATGGTGCGGAAGACCAGCGTGGCGGGAAGCGCCAGGGCCAGGGCTCGCAGATACCAGGCGATTTCGTGCTCCACGGCGGGCTCGATGTCGCCGGACATGGCCAGCCAGGCATGAGGAAACAGCAGGGTGGCGATACCCACCGCCGACAGGCCCAGCGCCATCCACACGCCCTGACTCCAGGCCTGGCCAACGGCTTCGTGGCGCTGGGCTCCGAAATGCTGGCCGATGATGGGGATGAGGGCGTGCACCACGCCCATCAGCCCGACGAACACCGTAATGTAGATGGAGACGGACAGCGACATGGCCTGCAGGTCGGCGGCGCTGGAATGGCCGGCCATGGCGGTATCGAGAACGCCGAAGGCGATGCCCGCCCAGGCGCTGACCAGCACGGGCCATGCGTGATTGAGGGTTTGCTTTACGTAGTACAGCAGCGTGCCCGGCAACGCTGAAGCGCCCATGCTATTTGACTCTCAGCAGACGGAACATTTCGTGGCGGTCGGGGCCGCGCTTGCCTTCCCACAATACCTGCGCATTGCCGTAGCCCGCCATGCCGTCCCGGACGTTTTGCGGGGAGGTTTGCTGCAGCACCAAAGTGCATTTGGGGTCGTAGCTGAAATTGAGATTGTTGAAGACGTAGAACGAGGCGCGCTGGCCGGTTCCCAGCGCCGAGGCGCGCACGCATTCGCCGGGGTGGGCGAGCGTGTCGAGCGCGGTCTTGAGCTGGGCCGATACGTCGCGATAGCTGCGCACGTAGTCCAGGGCCGGCATCCATAGCGTGACCAGCAGCAGCCAGGTAAGCGTAATGCCGCAGGCCGACAGCACGGTGCCGCGCCACAGGGCGGTCGGTTTGGAGTGCAGGCGCCAGTGCACCAGCGCGATCCAGCAGGCGGTGCCGGCAAGAGCGATGAGGACGGCCGGCCACGATACGTAGGCGTTGTAGCCTTGTGTCTGGCGGGCGATATTGTGGGCGATTTGCGCCGGCCAGCCGGTCTGCAGGGCTACCCAGCCCAGCCATACGGTAACGCATGTCAGGGAAAAGCACATGACGGCGAACCAGTCCAGCGAATTGACGACGCCGCGCCGCAGGGTGGGCAGGGCGAAGGCCGCAAGCACCGCGACGGGAACGGCCATGAGGCTGTATTCGGGCTCGAAGGGATCGACCAGGAATATCATGACCACCAGCGGCCACACGGCGAACATGAGGGGGATCCAGATGTGCGGCGCGTAGAGCCAGGATCGCCAGCGCCAGATGGCGAGCAGGGCGAACGGCCAGGTGGGCCACAAGAACCAGGGCAGGTCGCGCAAGGTGCTGAGCAGCTCTGGAAGGCGGGGCCAGTTGAAGGAGTCGATGTTCCATAGCCACCAGTTTTCGGCCCAGTAGGGGCTGAGGTGGCTGGCTGGAATCCACCATAGCAGGATCAGGCTGGCGGCGATGACGGTGGAGACGATGAGCCAGTGCTTGGCGTGCCACAAGCTGGTATGCGGGGTGAAGGCAAACGGTGCGGCCAGCATGATGGGCAGTGCGCCTATCCACCCGCGGGTCAGGAACGCCGCGCCCACCGCGACGCCAAGCGTGATGGCGCCCGATACCGGGTGATCGAGCATGCGGGCGACGGCATAGAACGCCAGCGCCTGGAAGGCGATGATGGCGGGAACCTCGGAGGTTTCGTGCAGGCGCCACATGATGCCCGCCGTGGCCAGGATGAGCAGCAGGGCGGCGTCGGCGATCATGCGCCCGTAGTCGCGTACCGTGGGCTCGCCGCCGAAGGGCAGCGCCACAGGCTGGGGTTCGGGGCGCCTGCCCAGCAGATACGTGCCGTACCAGATGGACCACAGGATGATCCCGAACCACAGAAAATTCGGCAGCCGCGAGGCGATGATGGCGGCGTCCAGCGACGAGGTGAAAAACTCGAACAACGGGCTGAACAGCCAGATGCTGAACGCGCCGATCCACATGGGAAGCGGGCCGTCCTGGGCGTGGGCCATGTCGCCGATCTGAGGCAGCCAGAGGGCGTGCGCCGGCCCATGCAGGGCGGTAAGCATGGTGGCCAGGCCGACGACGTCGTCGCTTTTCCAGGGATCCCGGAAATACAGGCCGGCAAAGATGTAGACGACGCCCAGCAGCAATAGCAGTAGCCTGGGCAGCTTGGTGGTTGCCGGCGCGGTCAGGCGGGCCGGGGTCAGGCGGGATTCTTGTGGAGCCACGGAGTCGGCGGAATTTAAATGAATGACGCAGCCATCTTAAAGTAAAAAGGCAACAAAAAGGCAGCCTGCAGGCTGCCTTTTTGTTGGGGCTTGTAAAAACAGGCCCTTCGCACTTCTTGCCGCTTGGGCGGCAAGCCGGTGCTTACGAAGCTTTCTTGACGGTGCCGGCGGTGCGGGCAAAACGAGCGCGGAATTTCTCGACGCGGCCGGTTTCCACGATACGCGTTTGAGCGCCGGTGTAGAACGGATGCGATTCGGAGGTAACTTCACACTTGAAAAGCGGGTAGGTTTTGCCATCGAGGTCGATGGTTTCGCGGCTGGCCAGAGTCGAGCGCGAAATAAACTTGCTGCCCGTTTGCTGATCCAAGAACACCACTTCGCGGTATTCGGGGTGGATGCCTTCTTTCATGGTGATATCCTGTTGGATCCGCTAGGATCCGGTTGCTTTCAAAAAACGGGTCGCCGATCGAAATGCGCATGAATTCGCAAGCGCCATTTTGATCACGTATCCAAATTAACTCGTAATTCTAGCACGCCAGTGGCTTGTTTTCAAAGGGCTTCCTGAAAGCGGGACGATGGGGCGGCGGCGCCATCCTGGTATTTGCCCCGCACAGTCAGACATGGCCGCGTTCCGCCAGCGAAATGGCGCCGTTCGCCGTGACGATGAGGTGATCCAGCAAGCGGATGTCGACCAGGGCCAGTGCCTGCTTCAAGTGCCGGGTCAGGGCGAGGTCGGCCTGGCTGGGCTCGGAAACGCCCGACGGATGGTTGTGGGCCAGGATGAGCGCGGCGGCATGGTGCTTGAGGCTGGCCTTGACGACCTCGCGGGGATAGACCGAGGCTTGGGTCAGGGTGCCGCGGGCGAGTTCTTCGGAGGTGATCAGCCGGTACTGGCTGTCCAGGTAGAGCGCAAAACAGTGTTCGACCTTGAGATGGCCCAGCGTGGCGAACCCCAGCGCCTCCAGCCCGTGCAGCACGATCG
>JBEBXF010000132.1:0-8228 GCA_040391725.1 Eoetvoesiella caeni
AGGTAGCGCATGCCCCGGCTTGCATCGCGCGCCAGGCGGCGATGAAACACCTCGAGCTCCTGCTCGCCCAGGATGCGCTGCGAAAACCTGGGCCCCTGGCGCTGATAGGCCCGCACAATGCGTTCCAGCCTGAGGATGTCGGTGCCTATGCCCGCCACGGAACCCGGCAGCGCCATCATGGCCGCCCCCTATTTGCCCGTGAACACGGGCGAGCGCTTGGCCATGAACGCCGCGACGCCCTCGGCGTAGTCGGCGCTGCGCCCCAGCTCGCTCATCAGGCTGCACTCCAGCTCGAGCTGTTCGGCCAGCGTATGGCCCAGGCTCTGATTCAGGGCATGCTTGGTGGCGGCCAGGCCCTTGGTGGGCGCGGTGGCGAAATGCGCCGCGAGCTCTTCCAGGCGGGCCTCGAACTGCTCGTCGGGCACGCATTGCCAGATCAGGCCCCATTGGGCGGCCTGCTCGGCGCTGAGTTTGTCACCCAGCAAGGCCAGGCCCATGGCCCGCGCCTGGCCGACCAGGCGCGGCAGGGCAAACGTGCCGCCCGTATCGGGAAGCAGGCCGAGCCGCGAAAACGACTGGATGAAACTGGCCGATTGCCTGGCAATGACAATGTCGCCGGCCAGCGCCAGGCTGGCCCCCGCCCCCGCCGCCACGCCATTGACGCCCACCACGACCGGCATGGGCAAGGCCCGCAGCCGCGTGATGAGCGGCATGTAGTTTTTCCTCAGGCTGGCGCCCAGGTCGGGCGGCTGGCCGTCCGGCGCAGGTGTGCGCTGCGACAAATCCTGCCCCGCGCAAAAGCCGCGGCCATTGCCGGTAAGCACCAGCACCCGCGCGCCGCGCGTCTCGATCTCGGCCAGGGCCCGGCGCACTTCGTCATGCATCTCGGCGGTAAAGCTGTTCAGCTTGTCGGGCCGGTTCAAGGTAATGCGGGCAATCGCGTCGTCCAGCTCGAATTGAATGGTTTCGTAGGTCATGTCGGGCTTTTGAGTGGGCCGTGCATCCGCTTGGGCCGCAATGCTTGCGCACCGGCCTGGCCGCGGCGACGCGCCGGCGGTTAAAGTTTGATGAAATGTTCGCGGTAGTGCTTGAGCTCGTCGATCGACTCGTAGATGTCGGCCAGCGCCTCGTGGCGGCTTTTCTTGACGAAGCTTTTATACACTTCGGGTTTCCAGCGCAACGACAGCTCTTTCAGGGTGCTGACATCCAGGTTGCGGTAATGGAAAAAAGCCTCCAGCTTCGGCATGTACTTGACGAGGAAACGGCGATCCTGGCCCACGGTATTGCCGCACAGCGGCGATTTGCCGGCGGGCACGTATTGGGAAAGAAATTCCAGCAATTGGGCTTCAGCCTGCTCTTCGGTAAGGGTCGACGCCTTGACCTTGTCGATGAGGCCGCTTTTGCCGTGCGTGGACTTGTTCCAGTTGTCCATGGCGTCGAGCAGTTCGTCGCTCTGGTGTATAACCATGACGGGGCCTTCGGCCACGAAAGTCAGGTCGGGCTCGGTGACGATGACCGCCGCCTCGATAATCCGCTCTTTTTCGGGATCCAGCCCGGTCATTTCAAGGTCGAGCCAAACCAAACGCTGATCATTAACCGCCATATAATCCATCCTTAAAACACAGATTTTCGCACACTCCCTCGCCGCCTATGTTCACTTTGCTGTTTATTGCCTTCCTGCTGGCCGATATTACCCTGCGCACCTGGATGTCCATGCGCCAAATCCGCCATGTCAGGCAGCATCGCGACCAGGTTCCCCCCGAGTTCTCCGACCGCATCGGGCTTGCCAGCCACCAGCGCGCCGCCGACTACACCCATGCCAAGGTGCAGTTGTCCTTGTTCGAGTCCTTCGTCGAGGCGGGACTGCTCATTGCCCTGACCCTGCTGGGCGGCCTGCAGGTCCTGGATGTGCACATGGGCCACTGGATCGCCAACGAAATGCTGCGCCAGCTGGCGCTGATAGGCTCGGTGCTGCTTATCGTCAGCCTGGTCGGGCTGCCATTCACCCTGTGGCGCAAGTTCAAGCTGGAAGAACGCTTCGGCTTCAACCGCGTCACCCCCCGGCTCTTTCTGGCCGACACCGTCAAGGGGCTGGTGCTGCTGCTGATTCTGGGCATCCCGCTTACCCTCCTGGTGCTGTGGGTCATGGGCAGCGCCGGGCCGGCCTGGGTCTGGTGGGCCTGGATCATCTGGGTGGCCTTCAATATTCTCGTACTGTGGCTGTTTCCCACCGTCATCGCCCCCCTGTTCAACACGTTCACGCCCCTTGACAATCCCGACATCGCCCAGCGCATCCAAAGCCTGGCCCGGCGCTGCGGCTTTCCGCTGGGCGGGTTGTTCGTCATGGACGGCTCCAAGCGTTCGGCGCACGGCAACGCCTATTTCACCGGCTTTGGCAAAGCGCGCCGCATCGTGTTCTTCGACACCCTGCTGTCCCGCCTGAACACCGACGAAATCGAAGCCGTGCTGGCGCACGAACTGGGCCACTTCAAGTACAAGCACGTCATCAAGCGCATGATCGTCAGCTTCGCGCTGGCCCTCGTGTTTTTTCTGGTGCTTGGCTGGCTCTCGCAGCAGGTCTGGTTCTACACCGAACTGGGGGTCGTGCCGCAGTTGGGGCGCCCCAACGACGCGCTGGCCCTGATCCTGTTTTTCCTGGCCATGCCCGTCTTCACCTTCTGGGTCACGCCCCTGGCCGCCTGGTTCTCGCGGCGCGACGAATTCGAGGCCGACGACTACGCGGCGCGGCAGTGCTCGCCTCAAGCCCTGGTTTCCGCCCTGGTCAAGCTGTACGACGACAACGCCGCGACCCTTACGCCCGACCCCTTGCATTCCGCCTACTACGACAGCCACCCTCCCGCCGTGCTGCGCATCCGGAACCTGCAAAGACATGGCGCCTGACAGCACCCTCGAAGGGCGCATCGTCGCCGCCCACGGGCGGCACTATACCGTCGAGCTGGCGGACGGCAGCCTGTACAAATGCTTTCCCCGAGGCAAAAAGGCGGGAGCGGCCGTGGGCGATTACGTCGTCATCGAACCGCAAGGGGCCGACGAAGGCGTCATCGTCCGCCAGCAGGAGCGACGCAACCTGCTGTACCGCTCCGACGAAATGCGCACCAAGCTGTTCGCCGCCAATGTCGACCTGCTGCTCATCGTCGTGGCCGTGGAGCCGGCATTTTCCGACGAGCTGGTCGGCCGCGCCCTGGTCGCCGCGGGCAGCGCAGGCATCCCCACCCTCATCGTCCTGAACAAAACCGACCTGGCCGCCGCCCTGCCCGAAGCCCGCAAGCGCATCGAAGCGCTACGAGGCCTGGGCCTGGCCGTCGTGGAGCTCAGCGCGCTCGATACGGCGCAGGTCAACGCCACGCTGGCGCCGCAGCTCAAAGGCCGGACGAGCCTGCTGCTGGGCCAAAGCGGCATGGGCAAATCCACCTTGTTGAACGCTCTGGTGCCCGGAGCTGGGGCCTTCACACAAGAGCACTCTGTGGCGCTGGACGCCGGCAAGCACTCGACCACCAGCACGCGCCTGTACCATTTGCCCGGCGGCGGCGACATCATCGACTCGCCCGGCTTCCAGAACTTCGGCCTCAGCCATCTTACGCCCGGCGAAATCGAGCGCGGCTTTCCCGAGTTCGCACCCTGGCTGGGGCAATGCCGCTTCTATAACTGCACGCATCGGCACGAACCGGGCTGCAGCATCCTGGCCGCCGTCGACAGCGGCGCCATCGCCCGCGCGCGGCACGACCTGTACAAGCGCCTGCTGCAAGAGCACGAGATGCAAAGCCGCTATTGACGGGACTATTGACGGGACAAACGCAAAAGGCAAAAACAGCGCGGCCGGCGGTGGCGCTCACCGCCCAGGCGTTTATCGTTGTTTATCGCTTATCGCCTGCCGTTTACCGCAGCAATTTCGTCTGGGCGGCCGCCAGATAATGGTAGAAGTTTCGCACCAGCGCCGCCGTGGCGCCCCAGATGAAATACTGATCCCAGGTCATGGAAAAATAAAAACGATGGCCCCCGCCCGGCAGCTCGGCCTTGTGCAGCAAATGATGCGAAGGGTCCATGAGAAACGCCAGCGGCACCTCGAAAACATCGGCCACTTCGGATTCGTCGTAGTGAATGCTGAAACCCTGGCGTATATAGCCAATGACCGGCTTCATGGTGAAGTGCGTGGAAGTCAGAAAACTGGGCTGGGTGCCGATAAGCTGGATATACTGGGGTTCGACGCCGATTTCCTCGTAGGTTTCGCGCACCGCGGCCGCGACGGCATCGGTGTCGGTCGCCTCGATGCGTCCCCCCGGAAAGCTGATCTGCCCCGCGTGATCGTACAAATGCGAGGCACGGCGGGTAAAAATGACATGCAGTCCGTCGGCGCGCTGCACCAACGGAAAAAACACCGCCGCCCGGACTATGTTTTCGATTCGCACATCGTCCACATGGAACGCCGCCGTAAACACCGGCTCGACATCCCAGGCTATGGGTTGCTTGAACGCCTCGCAAATGAAATCCAGCTGCAGCGCCGCCGCCTTCAGCGGCTTCAGGGTGCCGTTTGGCGGCACAAGAGGCTGGGCCTGAGGGTCGAACCCCGGGACTATGGCAATACGCTTGCCGGTTGACGGACGTAATATGCTTGACGACATAAGATCCAAAAACAAAGGCACCGCTCGGGTGCCTTTGTTGATTCGTACCGATGAAGCAGCAATTTACTTTGCAGCTGCCTGTACCTTGTCGGCTTTGCGAACCAGCTTTTCCTTGATGCGAGCGGCCTTGCCCGAACGGCTACGCAGGTAATAAAGTTTAGCACGGCGGACATCGCCGCGGCGCTTGACTTCGATGGAAGCGATTTGCGTGGAGTACAGTTGGAAAGTACGTTCGACGGCTTCGCCGGAAGAAATTTTGCGGACGATGAACGACGAGTTGAGGCCGCGATTGCGCTTGGCAATGACCACGCCTTCGTAGGCCTGCACACGCTTGCGGGTGCCTTCGACAACGTTTACGTTAACCACCACGGTGTCGCCGGGGGCGAATTCGGGCTTGGCTTGGCCGTTGGTTAAACGGGCGATTTCTTCTTGTTCAAGAAGGGCGATGAGATCCATGCTAGGGCTCCAGGTGCATCGTGCGCGGCAAATAATTTAGGCTAAAGGGCTTTCGCCCTGTATAAACCATAAGCTTATGGTTCTATTGCCGCCAGAGGATGAAGTTGCAAAACCCAACATTCTACACGGAAAACCCAGGTTTTAAAAGCCCCCTGCCGAACCCAGCCACAGAAGGCCGGGAATCGTGGCGCCCCACATGAGAACCAGACAGATGTCGGCCACCATGGCGCCGCGAGTAAGCTTGGGAAACCCGCCACGCTTGGGGGCGGGAGGAAACGGCCATTTGCCGGGAGCTTGAGAAGGTTGGTTGCGCATGGTTGCCTCGCTGGTTTTATACAGATGTTTTAAACAGCACTGTTTTTATAAACAGTGAACCCATAAACGTACTGTATAAAACAACAGATGTTTTTGCAAGCTTTTTTTTCGATGCGCCGCCCGCCTGCGCCAACAAGCTCCAGGCACGGGCTTGTTGGCGCAAGTCCCGCCTTCGGCCGCGAACCGGCTTATGCCGCCCCACCCGGCTTCAAAAAGAAAAACGCCGGCACGAAGCCGGCGTTGCGGAATAAGACCGGGACAGCGGGCGCCAACGGGCGCCGCAAGCCGCGGGAGCTTATTGCTTATTTATTGGGTTGGGGCGTAATGCGCAGATAGGGGCGAACCACGGTATAGCCCTTGGGGAACTTGGCCTTGAGTTCGGCCTCGTCCTTGATGGCGGGCGAAATGATGACGTCGTCGCCTTCTTCCCAGTTGACCGGCGTCGCCACGCTGTAGTTGTCGGTAAGCTGCAGCGAATCGATGACGCGCAGGATTTCATTGAAGTTGCGGCCGGTGCTGGCGGGGTACGTAATGGTGAGGCGCACTTTTTTCTTGGGGTCGATGATGAACACCGAGCGCACGGTCGCCGTATTGCTGGCGTTCGGATGGATCATGTCGTACAGACCCGAGACCTTGTGGTCGGTGTCGGCCAGGATCGGGTAGTTGACGGTGGTTTTTTGGGTGTCGTTGATGTCGCCGACCCATTTGCGATGCGAATCGGCATCGTCGACCGAAACGGCGATCACCTTGACGTTGCGCTTGGCGAACTCGTCGGCCAGCTTCGCGGTATAACCCAGCTCGGTCGTGCAGACAGGCGTGAAGTCGGCGGGATGCGAGAATAAAACACCCCATTTATCGCCTAGATACTCATGAAAACGGATGGTTCCGACGCTGGAGTCCTGTTCGAAATCGGGGGCGGTATCGCCGAGTCGTAAAGTAGCCATAAATCTCTCTCTTAGTCGATATATAGAAGTGGTGGGTTATTGCCCGTTGTCATAAGCCCGGTGTGAGCGTATGAAAGGATTGTGGCACCCTTTACCGAGCAAGCGAAATACAGTTTTCATATATCTTTATAAGCCAAGCCCAAAGGAAATTCCATCGAAAAGTCATTTTTCGCATATGGAATTTCAGGATTAGCGAAGAACGCCAAGCGCAGCCGCCCGGCTGGCCGCCTCGCCCTCCAGTATGCTGACGCTCAGCGATTCGGCGCGCGGCAGAACGGCCTGCGCGTAAAAGGCGCTGCACGCCAGCTTGCGGGTGTAAAACG
Source organism: Eoetvoesiella caeni (assembly GCA_040391725.1). GTDB lineage: Bacteria > Pseudomonadota > Gammaproteobacteria > Burkholderiales > Burkholderiaceae_B > Eoetvoesia > Eoetvoesia caeni_A. The sequence goes on from JBEBXF010000132.1 coordinate 6,679, forward strand.
CGTCCCGGTCCGTCTGCATCAGGCGCCGGCATGCCAGGGCCGCGTTCGCCATTTGCCAGCCGGCCAGCACCACGCCGGAAAGCATGAGATACGGCACGCTGCCCAGGAACACGGCCCTCAGCTCCTTGTGCGCGGCGGTGCTCAGCATGAACTTGACGGATCGCTCGTAGGCATCGATGGCCGGGCCGAAGCGGCGCGCAATCAATGTCAGCTCATCGTGGCCTTCTCCGCCGCCCAACGCCTCGTCCCGCTCGACCTGGCTTTGCAGTTCGCGCAGCGTGGCGCGCATGCGGCCGGTCAGCTCGAACGCCACCTTGCCCGCGTCGCGCAGCGTTTTGCGCCCCACCAGGTCGTTGGCCTGAATGGCGGTCGTGCCTTCGTAGATGGGCAGGATGCGCGCGTCGCGATAATACTGGGCGGCGCCGGTTTCCTCGATATAACCCATCCCGCCATGCACTTGCACGCCCAACGATGCCACCTCGACGGCATTTTCCGTGGAAAAGCCCTTGACGATGGGAACCAGGTATTCGAACAGGGCTTTGTTCCAGGCCTGCTCTTGCGCATCGGGATGGCGCTGCGCCTTGTCGCGCGCGGCCGCGGCAAAATAGGCCAGCGCCCGCCCGCCCTCGGTCAGGGCCCGCATGGTGGCCAGCATGCGCTGCACGTCGGGATGCTGGATGATGGCGACGGACTGCGTGGGGTCTTCCAGCGCCTGGCCTTGGATGCGCTCCGCAGCATAAGCCTGCGCATGCTGCAGGGCGCGCTCCGAAACGGCTATGCCTTGCAGCCCTACCGCGAAGCGCGCGGCATTCATCATGACGAACATGTATTCGAGCCCGCGGCACTCCTGACCCACCAGGTGGCCCACGGCCCCTTCGCCCGCCTCGCCCTTGCCCGACCCGTACAGCAGTACGGCCGTCGGGCTGGCGTGTATGCCCAGCTTGTGCTCGATGGATGCGCACCAGACGTCGTTGCGCGCCCCCGGCTTGCCGTCTTCGACCAGGAACTTGGGCACGATGAACAGGGAGATGCCCTTGACGCCCGCGGGAGCGTCGGGCGTGCGCGCCAGTACCAGGTGCACGATATTTTCGGCCATATCGTGCTCGCCATACGTGATGAATATCTTTTGCCCCGTGATGCGGTAGCTGCCGTCGTCCTGCCGCACCGCCTTGGTGGTGATGCGAGCCAGATCCGAGCCCGCCTGGGGTTCGGTGAGGTTCATGGTGCCGGTCCAGCGGCCTTCCAGCAAAGCCGGAATGAATGCCGCTTGCTGCGCTTCGCTTCCCACCGCCGTCAAGGCCTCGATGACGCCATCGGTCAGCAAGGGGCACAAGGAAAACGAGAGGTTGGCGGCGTTCAGGTTCTCGCAGGCGGGAGCGGCCACCAGCTTGGGCAAGCCTTGCCCGCCCCATTGCGCGCTGTGCTGCAAGCCTTGCCAGCCTGCCGCGGCAAACCCTGAAAACGCCTTGGCGAAGCCCGCCGGCATGGTGACCGCGCCGTCGCGCCATTGCGCGCCGGCTTCATCGCCGCTGCGATTGAGCGGGGCCAGC
>JBEBXF010000133.1:0-8197 GCA_040391725.1 Eoetvoesiella caeni
ATCCACGGCGATGATGCCGACGTCCTTGATCCCGGACTCGGCGCAATTGCGCGGGCAGCCCGAGACAGCCAGCTTGACCTTGTGGGGGCTGCTCATGCCGACCAGTTCCTTTTCCAGCGCGATGCCCATGCCGGTGGAGTCCTGTGTGCCGAAGCGGCAGAATTCCTTGCCCACGCAGGTCTTGACGGTGCGCAGCGTCTTGCCGTAGGCGTGGCCCGACGGCATGTCCAGGTCTTTCCAGACGCTGGGCAGGTCTTCCTTCTTGATGCCCAGCAAGTCGATGCGCTGGCCGCCCGTCACCTTGACCATGGGAACCTGGTATTTATCGGCCACGTCGGCGATGCGGCGCAGCTCGGCGGCGCTGGTCACGCCGCCCCACATGCGGGGCACGACCGAATAGGTGCCGTCTTTCTGGATATTGGCATGCACCCTTTCGTTGACCAGGTGGGATTGCGCGTCGTCCCTGGCCTCGCCGGGCCAGGTGGACGTCAGGTAATAGTTCAGCGCGGGCCGGCAGCTTGCGCATCCGTCCACCGTGCCCCACTCCAGGAAACGCAGGGTCTGGGCAATGGAAGTCAGGTGTTGTTCCTTGATGGCCTTGCGAACCTGGCCGTGGGTGAATTCGGTGCAGCCGCACATGGGTTTTTCCGACTTCGGCTTGATGTCGGCGGCGCCGCCTATGCAACTGATAAGAAGCTGTTCCACCAGGCCGGTGCACGAGCCGCAGGAGCTGGCCGCCTTGGTGTGCTTCTTGATTTCGTCGACGGTGAACAAGCCTTGTTCGCGGATCGCCTTGACGATGGTGCCTTTGCATACGCCGTTGCAGCCGCATATCTCGGCGCCGTCGGGCATGCCGGCCACGCTGCTTTCGCCCGCATGGCCCGTGTCGCCCAGCGCGCCCTCGCCGAACATCAAGTGCTCGCGCAGTTCGGCGATGGATTTGGCTTCGCGGATGAGGCGAAAGTACCAGGCGCCGTCCACGGTGTCGCCGTACAGACAGGCGCCGACCAGCTTGTCGCCGCGGATGACCAGTTTCTTGTAGACGCCGCCCACGGGGTCGGCCAAGGTAATGGCTTCGGTGCCGTCGCTGTCGTTGAAGTCGCCCGCGGAGAACACGTCGATGCCGGTAACCTTGAGCTTGGTGGAGGTGGCGCTGCCCGCGTAGCGTCCGATGCCGTGGAAGGCCAGGTGGTTGGCGGCGACCTTGGCCTGTTCGAACAGCGGGGCGACCAGGCCGTAGGCGACGCCCCGGTGGCTGACGCACTCGCCCACGGCGTAGATGCTGGGGTCGTAGGTTTGCAGGGTGTCGTTGACGACGATGCCGCGATCCGTGTAGATACCGGCCTGCTCGGCCAGTTCGGTGTTGGGCCGGATGCCCACCGCCATGACGACCAGGTCCGTCGCCAGTTCGGAGCCGTCCTTGAAGCGCAGGCCCGAGACGCGGCCTTGCGCGTCGCCCAGCACGGCCTCGGTGTGGCGATTCATCAGGAAGTCCAGGCCGCGTTTTTCAAGGCTGGTCTGCAGCATGCGGGCGGCGGCCGCGTCGAGCTGGCGATCCAGCAGGGCGTCGCCCAGATGCACGACCGATACCTTCATGCCGCGCGAAGCCAGGCCGTTGGCGGCTTCCAGGCCGAGCAGGCCGCCGCCGATGACCGTGGCGTGCTTGAGGCGCGCCGCGGCGTCGATCATGAGGTCGACGTCGCGAATGTCGCGGAAAGAGAGCACGCCTTCCAGGTCGTTGCCCGGCACGGGCAGGATGAATGGATTGGAGCCGGTGGCGATGAGCAGGCGGTCGTATTTGACGATGCTGCCGTCGTCGGCAATCACTTCCTTGCGGGCGCGGTTGATTTTCGTGACCCGGCAGTTCATCTTCAGGGTAATGCCGTTGTCCGCGTACCAGCTGACGTCGTTGAGGATGATGTCCTTGATGGTCTGCTCGCCGGTCAGCACGGGCGACAGCAGGATGCGGTTGTAGTTGGGATAGGGCTCGGCGCCGAACACCGTAATGTCGTACAAGTCGGGATCGAGCTTGAGCAGCTCTTCCAGTGTGCGGATGCCGGCCATGCCGTTGCCGACGACCACGAGTTTCATGGTTTTGTTCATGATGCTTCCACCGTAGCTGGGTTTTCGTTTCTTTCCATTCTTTCCATATGGCCTGCGCCTGTCGTTTCGGTTTGCGGGGCAGCGGGCGCTGCAGCAGGTTTCACGCCCACCCGCGGATCGAGGCGGCGCTGGTGCAAAAAGCGCATGACGGCGGCGCGGCACGATGCGTAGCCGGGGTCGCCGACAAGAGCCAGTCGGCTGCGCGGGCGAGGAAGGGGCACGTCGAGTATTTCGCCTATGGTGGCGGCCGGGCCATTGCTCAACATGACGATGCGGTCCGACAGAAGCACGGCTTCGTCGACGTCGTGGGTCACCATGATGGTCGTCGTGCCGGTGCCGGCCACGATGCGCAGCAGTTCGTCCTGAAGATGCGCCCGCGTCAACGAATCCAGCGCGCCGAACGGTTCGTCCAGGAGCAGCACTTTGGGCTCGATGGCCAAGGCCCGCGCAATGCCCACGCGCTGCTTCATGCCGCCGGAGATTTCGTGGGGCAGTTTATGTTCGGCGTGCCGCAGTCCGACCATGTTCAATGCGGCCGAGGCCCTGGCCCGAAGCTGGCGCTTGTTTTCCGTTTTCGCGAACACGCGCTCCACGGCCAGGTAGACGTTCTGGTGGCAGCTGAGCCAGGGCAGCAAAGAATGGTTCTGAAACACCATGGCGCGATCCGGGCCCGGCCCCTTGATTTCCCGGTCGGCGCACAGCAGCACGCCTTCGGTGGGCTGGGTCAGGCCGGCGATGAGATTCAGCAGTGTGGATTTGCCGCAGCCCGAGTGGCCGATCAATGACACGAACTCGCCCTGGCGCACGGCAAGATTGATGTCCTTCAGGGCCACGAAGGGGCCGTTGCGGGTGTCGAACGATTGGCCCGCGTATTCGATGCTGACGTACTTGTCGTTCATGGTTTCACCCCTCTTTGTGGCTGTAGCGCCGACCCAGCGCGAGCAGGGCGGCGTCCAGCAGCATGCCGACCACGCCGATGACGAATACCGCGATCAGGATGTGCTCGACGTTCATGTTGTTCCATTCGTCCCAAAGCCAGAAGCCGATGCCGGTGCCGCCGGTCAGCATCTCGGCGGCCACGATGACGAGCCAGGCGGTGCCGATCGACAGGCGCGTACCGGTGATCAGGTAGGGCAGGACGGACGGCAGAAGTATGCTTTTGAATACCTTCCATTCAGAGAGATCCAGCACGCGGGCCACGTTCAGATAATCCTGCGGAATGCGCCGCACGCCGTCGGCTGTGTTGATGATGATGGGCCATATGGAGCAGATGAAAATGGCCCAGATCGCGGCGGGGTTGGCGGCGCGGAACAGCAGCAGGCCCAGAGGCAGCCAGGCCAGCGGGGAGACGGGCCGCAGCAGGCTGATGACGGGCGAGCAGATGGCGTTCAGCGTCTTGAACCGGCCGATCAGGAATCCGGCGGGAATGCCGACGGCCGCCGCCAGCAAAAAGCCCATCGCGACGCGGCCCAGCGAAGCCAGGATGTTCCAGCCCATGCCGACATCGTTCGGGCCGGTGCGATGGAAGGGATGTTCGAATACCTGGCCGGCGGAGGCCAGCGTGGGCCATGGCCCGGGAATTTCGGGAATGCGCAGGCTGATCAGCTGCCACGCGATGACAAGCAAGACGCCGCCGGCGGCGGGGCCGGCGCAGGCGACGAGCACGCCTGCGGCACGGTTGCGCCAGGAGGGGGTGCTCAGTCGGGTGGCGGGCGGGGCGGCAAGGGTATCCATGGTTTTCCTAGGTTGAAGCGTGAATCTTGAAGCTGTCGGCATAGGCGGCGGGATTGCTGCCGTCCCATACGACGCCGTCCATGAGGCGGCTGGATCGGCTTTCCGATGTGGGCAGCGCCGCTCCGGCGGCGGTGGCGGCTTGCTTGTACAGGTCGATGCGATTGACCTGCCTGGCGACGGCCAGGTAGTCGGGGTGCTTGTCGAGCAGGCCCCAGCGCTTGTGCTGGGTCAGGAACCACATGCCGTCGCTCAGGTAGGGAAACGTCGCCGCGCCCTCGCCGTAGAAGCGCATGGGGTGCTTGTCCGTCCACGCCTTGCCAAGGCCATTGGTATAGCGGCCGAGCATGCGGTCGACGATGATGTCGGGGCTGACGTTGACGTACGATTTGGCGGCGATGGTCTGCGCGGCCTTGCGCGTGTTTTCGGGCGAATCGTCTATCCATTTGCCAGCCTCCAGAATGGCGGCCGTGACGGCGCGGGCGGTGTTGGGATGCTGCCGGACGAAATCCGCGCGCGCGCCCAGCACTTTTTCGGGGTGATCGGCCCAGATGTCCTGCGAGGTGGCCGCGCTGAAGCCGACCTTGTCGGCAATGCTGCGGGCATTCCAGGGTTCTCCCACGCAGAAGCCGTCCATATTGCCGATGCGCATGTTGGCGACCATTTGCGGGGGCGGCACGGTGACGGCGCGGATATCCTTGACGGGGTCGATGCCGTAGGCGGCCAGCCAGTAGTACAGCCACATGGCATGCGTGCCGGTGGGGAAGGTATGGGCGAACGTGTAGGTTCTGGGGTTGGCCGAAATGGCTTTTTTCAGGCTTTCGCCATCGACGGCGCCGGCATCGCGCAATTGGTTCGACAAGGTGATGCCCTGGCCGTTCTGGTTCAGGCCCATCAGGACCGACATGTCGTGCTGCTGGCCCGCGATGCCCAGGTGCATGCCGTAGATCAAGCCGTAGAGAACGTGGGCGAAATCCAGGCCGCCGCTGGCGAGTTTTTCACGCAGTCCCGCCCATGAGGTTTCTTTGCTGGGGATGATGGTGACGCCGTGCTTTTTGTCCAGCCCCAGCACCGACGCCATGACGATGGGAGCGCAGTCCGTCAGCGGAATGAAGCCGATCCTGACCTCGGGCTTTTCCGGGGCGTCCGAGCCCGCGGCCCAGGCCGCCGGTTTGAGAATGGCGTCGGCCATTGCGACGGCGCCCAGGCTTGCGGCGGCCTTTGCGGCGTCTCCTAGCCAGCGACGGCGCGACGGGTTGATGGCTGGACCGGCGCCGCCGGCGGTTCTGGAGGGTTTGACGGTGTTCATGGCTGTTCCTGTTTCCTTTTGCGGCGAAGGCAACGCTCTGGTCTTGCGTTTGCGCCGGCCGGTTGCGCAATTGGGCGCCGCAAGTACAGCCAAGCAAATACCGTGCCAGGTTTGAGTCGAATAGTCGGGAGGCTTGGCGCTGGCGGGAGCGAAGAGGCTCTTGCCGGCATTGCGCGGCAATGGCCGAGGGAGTCGGCGAAGCGGATCGTCGTTTTGAGTCTGGGCGGCCGCGCACCTCGATCGGGCGCGGTGCGACAAAATGGGGCGCAGTGGACGCTGCGCGGACGGCGGGCGCCCGCTTTGAGTATGATGACGCCTGGGCGCACAGACGTGGGCGCGGGGTCGAGAAAGGGGGAGCCGGATGCGCGACAGGCATGGCAGGTCTTTATTGCTTGCCCGGTATCTGAAGCAGTTCCGTTCGGTGCTGGCTGTCAGCAAGACCGGCAGCACGGCGCAGGCTACGCAGCTATTGCCGCTGTCCCAGTCCGCCATTGCACGGGCGATCCGAGAGCTGGAAAGCAGCCTGGGGGTGGCGCTGTTCGAACGCGCGGCGCGCGGCATGTTGACGACCGCCGAAGGGCGTTTGCTGGTGCATCGCGCCGAGCGGGCCATGGCGCAGCTTGCCCTGGCCGAAAGCGAGGCAGCCGCCGCCGTCGAACCGGGCATGCCGCCGGCCAGGCCTTCGGCGGGCCGTTTCGCGGGGGCTTGCGCCTACCGCCACCTGGAAACCTATATTGCGTTTTGCGAAACGGGCGGCGAAAGCTCGGCGGCCGGCCGGCTGGGCGTGAGCCAGCCGGCGGTCAATCAGGCGCTGCGCCAGATGGAGCACATGCTGGGCGTCAAGCTGTTCCAGCGATCCGTGCGCGGTATGCGCCTGACGGAAAGCGGCGAGGCGGTCTTGCGGCGCAGCAAATTGGCCCTGGCGGAATTTCGGCATGCCGAAGAAGACTTGATGGCGCTGCACGGCAGGATGACGGGCCGCATCGTCATCGGTTCGCTGCCGCTGTCGTCGGGGGTGTTGGTGCCGCGCGCGGTGGATCGGGTGCTGGCCCTGCACAAGGACTTGAACGTCACCATCGTCGATGGCACTTACGATGCGTTGATGCATCAATTGCGCCATGCCGACGTCGACATCATCGTCGGCGCCTTGCGCGCCAGGCAGCCCAATGCCGACGTGGTGCAGGAGCCTTTGTTCGAGGACACGCTTTCGGTGGTCGTGCGGCAAAGCCATCCTCTCGTCGGGAAACGGCTTTCCGGCCTGCACGAGCTGGTGGGCGAATCCTGGATAGCGCCGCTGAGCGGCACGCCGGCCAGGGCGGCTTTCGAGCGCGCGTTCGCCGCCGACGGCGTCATGCCCCCGCATGCGCCGCTGGAAGTCAACAGCGCCGTGGTGCTGCAGGCGCTGCTCATGGACAGCAATCGCCTGGCTTTGTTGTCCCGCCGCCAGATCGTCCGCGGGATTTCGGCCGGGCTGCTGCAGGTCCTGCCCGTCGACGTCAAGGAAACCAGCCGCCATATCGGGTTGACGATGCGCGCCGACAGCGACCTGGGCGCCAGCATGAAATCGTTCATTGCCGAATTGCGCGCCTTGTGCCGGAACGACGGCTAAACGGCGGCCACGGGCCGTATCCTTCAGCCTTATAAGCAAAACGCATACCTTTTGTGCCGATTGGCATTGGTCGCGCGAGGGCGGCAATGCGATCATAATTGACAATTCGGCGCAAACTCGTGCGTTGAAAATATCAACAACATTTTGGAGACAGGCATGCATTTATTGCGTAGCAAGTATCTGGGGATGGGGGCGGCGCTGTTCGCGGCGGCGAGTGTGGTGCTTGCGGCTCCTGCCAGGGCCGACGACATCAAGGTCGGGCTGCTGAGCCAGTATTCGGGCACCTATTCGTGGTGGGGCCAGGAATACGATCGCGGCACCGAGCTTTTCCTTGCGGATCACGGCGGCACGATCGACGGCCATACCATTACCATCGTCAAGCGCGACGAAGGCGGCGCCAGCCCGCAGCGCGCTCGCCAACTGGCCCAGGAGCTGGTGGTGCGCGACAAAGTGCAATACCTGGTGGGCGGCACCTTCACGCCGACCGTCATGGGCACGGCCGACATCGTCAACGAAACCAAGACGCCTTATGTGTTCGTGAATGGCGCCACGGCCAACATGACCGACAAATCGCCGTATTTCGTGCGCGTGGGCTATACCTCGTGGACGTACTGTGTGCCCCTTATCACCTGGGCGTACGAACACGGCGCGCACAAGGCGGTTACCGTCACGGCCGACTACGCGCCGGGCGCCGATATCGTCGATGCCTTCAACGACACGTTCAAGAAGCTGGGCGGTACCATGGTCGAGAACATCAAGGTTCCCCTGGGCACGACCGACTTCTCCACCTACCTGCAGCGCATCCACGATTCGGGCGTCAAGCATGTATTCATGTTCATGCCGGTAGGCCCCATGTCGGCGGGCTTCATCAAGGCCTATGCGCAGCGCGGGCTGTCCAAGGAAGGCATCGCGCTGTACGCGGGCGCTGAAACCCAGGAATCCGACCTGCCGGCCATCGGCGACTCGGCGCTGGGCATCGTTACTGCACTGCATTATTCGCCCTACCTCGACACCAAGGTCAACAAGGACTTCGTGGCCAAGTACAAGGCCAAGTTCGGCAAAGACGCGCTGCCCAGCCTGGCCTCCATGGCGGCCTACGACGCCATGAGCGTCGTGGCTCACATGATAGAAGCCACCGGCGGCAAGAAAGACGGCGACAAGGCGGTTGCATCGGTCAAGGGTTTTGCATGGGAAAGCCCGCGCGGCCCCGTTTCCATCGATTCCTCGCGTGAAATCGTCCAGAACGTCTACATGCGCAAAGTCGAGAAAGTCGAAGGCGGCGCTTTGGGCAATGTGCCCTTCTATACCTACAAGGCCGTTTCCGAGCCTTGGCACGCGGCTCACAAAAGCAAGTAAGCCGGCAATGGGCAGCCGGCGCTCAGCGCGCCGGCTGCCCGACACAAAAAAACAGAACATTTAAGGAGATTTCAAAATGCACTCAAGAA
>JBEBXF010000134.1:0-8132 GCA_040391725.1 Eoetvoesiella caeni
GACGACACGCAGGAAATCCTCGCAACAGTCGCCAGTTTGATGTCGCGCGGCTTGCCTCGGCGGCATCGCAGCGATTCATACCAGGAATTTTTAGACTGCATGGCCGACATCAACGTCCACGAACAAGCCACGCCGGAGACAATCAGCTGGATATACCGGAAGGGGTTTGACGCATGAACGCCACCACCAATTCGACGCGCGGCTCGTTCTGGCTGGCCGAACTCACTCATTATGCCGATCCCGTCCCCGGCTACCCGGACTCCATTCGCGTGGTCGACGCCTCGCTGGCCGGCCAGCCGGCACGGTTCATCGCCGTGGTTCCAGACCCGCACAACCGCTTCCCCCGAGCCCGCAACGGAGAAGTAGGGCTGGTCGAAGGATGGGAAATCGCACGCGCCGTGCGCGAGATCATCGCCGCCGATCAACATCATGGAAGCAGGACTCCGATCATTGCCGTCATCGACGTTCCCAGCCAGGCCTACGGACTGCGTGAAGAGGGATTCGGCATACATCAGGCTCTGGCTGGAGCGGCGGCTGCCTATGCGAGCGCCCGCCTAGAGGGACACCCAGTGATCGGATTGATTGTAGGGCACGCCATTTCTGGGGCCTTTCTTGCGCACGGATACCAGGCCAACCGCCTTATCGCCCTGCATGATCCCAGAATACAAATACATGCCATGGGCAAGCAGTCTGCGGCACGCATTACGCTGCGCTCCGTCGAGGCACTGGAAAGACTTGCAGCCACGATTCCCCCCATGGCCTATGACATCGACAGCTTTGCTTCGCTCGGGCTGCTTTGGCGCAGCCTGCGCCTGCAAAACCCGGATCAGCCCGCCGCTACCGACATTACGGCCGTCATGGCCGCACTCGAGGATGCCTTGATCGATATTCGCAACTCGTCGGATCGAGGATTGGGAGGCAGAACAGGCACAAAACATCGCCAAGCCACGGACACTGTGCGAGAGCACCTTCACCGGCAATGGATGGATTCCGCCAGTCAACTCTAAAGCGCAACGCCATGGACCAAGCTCGCAATAACATGACATGCCTCGCCCCCCACGATCTGCTCTGGGTGCCCAACCAGGCAGCGCTAGCCACCGTCGAACCCATGCCTCGATGGGCCACGGCGGCATGGATCGCGCTGGCGCCGGTCGTCGTGCGCCGTGAGCATCTGGATGCAACCGGCCTTGTCCCCGTAGGACTCCGCGGCAAACAGCGTAATCAGCGACTGAGGGCCTATCTCGACTCGACGGCTGGAATACATTGCTGCATAAAGCCCGAAGAACTAGCTCGGCGCCAAGCCTGGTTCGAACAGCCGCAACAGCTTCAGTCGCCGGCCATTTCGGCCTTGATGCGCATTGCCCCTTACCTGGACCGTACAGGCCTGGTCTGGGGGCCGACAGGAAGTGCGGGCTTTACGCTGGCAAGCGGAATATCGACATTGCACGCAGGCAGCGACCTCGACATAGTGGTTCGCTGCTGTCGCCCCTTCACCCAGGAGCAAGTCGATGCGCTTCATTGTGCCCTTGCCTGCAGCGCATGCAAAGTGGATTTGCAGGTCGACACCGGACACGGAGGATTTTCATTTCTCGAGTGGACCGGGAAAGCGGGAGTCGTACTGCTGAAAACAAACTTTGGTCCAATCTTCACAAACACGCCATGGGACGAACCGGCCGGGTGCAATTCCCGCAACAGGCACGTGCAATGAGTGTTCTCTATACATTCCCCGGACAAGGCTCCCAGCGCGTCGGCATGCTGCACACCCTTCCCAGGCATTCCGAAGTCGAACGCACGCTATGCGAGACCTTCGAAGCTCTCGGCACGGATCCTTTACTGCTGGATACGGCCGAAGCGTTTACGACTAGCGCCGCCGTACAGACATGCTTGCTGGCGGCTGGGGTATCGATGGCGCGAACACTGGCCGCTCAGGGTGCCCGGACCCACATGGTCGCAGGCCTGTCAATCGGCGCCTATCCCGCCGCCGTGATCGCCGGAGCCTTGGACTATGCCGACGCTGTGCGCTTGGTTGCCCGGCGCGGACAACTCATGGATGAGAGCTACCCATCGGGCTACGGCATGGCCGCCATTTCAGGCCTGGCCCAGGAAGAACTGGAGCCATTGATAGCACAAATCCATACACTCGCAACGCCGGTTTACCTGGCCAATATCAACGCGCCAACGCAATTTGCCATTTCCGGCAGCAATGATGCATTGTCCGCCACCATGGAATTGGCATCGATGAGTGGCGCTACCCAAGTCCATCGTCTTGCCGTCAGCGTCCCCTCGCATTGCGAGCTCTACGACCAAGCAGCCGCCATATTGCTGGCGGATATTTCCAAGGTAACACTGCGGGCTCCGCGAGTGATCTATTTAAGCAGCAACTCGGCCAGAATGCTTGCCGACCCGGCAAGCATCGCGCAAGACCTGGCCAGCAATATGAAAAACCGTGTGAACTGGCTCGACACAGCCCGTCTGGCATGGGAGCGCGGTGCCCGCCTGGCGGTGGAAATGCCCAGTGGATCCATTCTGAGCAATCTTTCCTCCCCCGTCTTTGCCAGCGGCCAAGTCCTGTGCTGCGACAACAACAAGCTTGAAACTCTGCTTACCCTGATCGAGCGCGAGCCATATCCCTGACCGCTCAGGCAGCCGTCATGGCACGCGCCGATCAACAATCGTTCCACCCTCAAAACCACTGAAATCTTGGAGACAAAATGAAAAAACATGTTCTTGCTCTTGCCCTTGCGGCAACGCTCCCTCTGGCCGCCCATGCCGACATAAAGGTCGGGGTCATTACGGCCGCCACCGGCCCCGGAGCGTCGTTGGGCATCCCGTACAAAAACACATTCAGACTGCTGCCTAAAACGCTGGGCGGCGAACCCGTCGAATACATTATTGTCGACGATGCCACCGACACGACGATATCCACCAAACTGGCTCGCCGCTTGATCGAGCAGGACAAGGTCGATTTGATCATCGGCTCCAGCAACGTCCCGACCGCCATTGCGGTGGGCGAAGTCGCCAATGAGCTGAAAGTCCCGCAGATAGCGCTGTCGCCAACACCGCTCACCCCGGAAAAAAGTCCATGGACGTTTTCAGTGCCTCAGCCTATGGATGTCATGTCGATTCCAGTTGTGCGCCACATGAAAAAGCAGGGCATTAAAACCGTGGGCTATCTGGGGTTCTCCGACTCATGGGGCGATCTGGTTCTATCGGGATTCAAATCGCAGATCGGCGACTCAGGTATCAAAATCGTTGCCTCAGAGCGCTATGCCCGCCCCGACACCAGCGTTGCCGGCCAGGTTCTGAAACTTATTTCCGCCAAGCCCGACGCCGTGCTGCTGGGCGGCTCGGGCACACCCGCCGCCCTGCCCCAGGTGACTTTGCGCGAACGCAACTACAAAGGCCCCATTTATCACAACCCCGCCGTCATCAACAAGGACTTCCTGCGAGTGGGAGGAAAATACGTTGAAGGAGCCTACGCGACAACAGGGCCCGTCATGGTGGCGGAACAGCTACCCGACAGCAACCCCATCAAGAAAGTCGCCCTGGATTTCATCCATAAATACGAAGGCAAGTTCGGCGACAATACCCGCAACGCATTTTCGGCCTATTCCTGGGACGCCTACCTCATTGCCGACCAGGCCGTCGCCAAGGCGGCAAAGACCGCCAAGCCCGGTACTCCCGCCTTCCGTTCGGCATTGCGCGATGCCATCGAATCCGGCAAGGAAGTCATTGGCGTCCATGGTGTATACAACATGTCGAAAACCGATCATACGGGTGTCGACGAACGCTCCGCCGTACTGGTTCAAGTTCAAAACGGCCAATGGAAGCTGGTGCAGGATAAATAAGCCTTCACAGAAGATACGGCCATGCGAAAGCAATGGGACATGGCCAGCATCACGGCATTATGAAAACAGGCGCGTTGCCCGTGCCTGTTTTCTTGCCCGCTAAACCGCTGAACGCCATTTCAACATGCGGCGCTCTATCCACTGCAAAAGCGCCGAGGCCAAAAAGCCCACGCAGCCCAGCATGACTACGTTCGCATATAGATCCGGGGTACGAAAAGACCTCTGCGCCATCAGGATGCTGCTGCCCAGCCCCGGCAGGGAAGCCTGCATTTCGGTCACCACCGCCAGGATCAGCGCCACCGCCAGCCCGACACGCGCGCCCGCCATGATGTCCGGCAACGCACTGGGCAAGGATATATGCCGGAACCGGTACCACCTCGACATTCCCATTGCATCTGCCACTTCGTACAGGCGCTCATCCACGGACGAGAACCCTTTGATGGCGGACAATAGAACCGGCCAGATCGAGCCAAAGGCGATGATGGCGGTGGACATATTGTTCGACAAGCCGAACATGAGAATGGCAACCGGGATAAAAGCGGAAGCCGGAATGGGCCGCACAAACTCAAGCAGCGGGCCAAGAAGGTTCTTGCTCAGCCGGGAGCCCGCAATCATGGCGCCCAGCACCACCCCGGCAACGGATGCCGCCAGCCAGCCATAAATCATGCGCAGCACCGTTGCCGACAGCGGCGCCCATACATGCCCCTGCTCAAGCTGGCCCCAGAGTGCCCTGAAGGTACGCGAAGGCGAAGGAAAGAAGAGCGGTGAAATAACATTGAAGGTCGAGAGCAATTGCCATATTGCCAGCATGACGACGACAAACAACACTGCTCCAAGGCGTTCGGTCCATTTTTTCTTGATTTTCATGGCTGACCCTCGCGAGTGACCCCAAGCTGCGGAGACCATCGATCCAGCGCCTTTTGGCTGATGAAGCTCAAGCCCCAGCCCACTACTCCGATCCAGAGCAGTTGTGCGTACATTTTGTCGAAGTGCATCGACTGCTGAGCGGACATCATGCCGTACCCCAGGCCTCTGGGGTTGATGACTATTTCCACGGTTACCGCCACAACCAATGAGATGGCCAAGGCCAGTTGCAAACCCACCACTATCCTCCCGGCGGCGGCAGGCAGTACGATCTTGAATGTGCGTTCGGCCGCGGTCATTTGCAAGACACGAGCAACCTCGAGCAAGCCCGGATCGATGCTGCGAACGGCCGCTATGGTTACGATAAGCACAGGCCATACGCAGGCGAACGCCACAATTGATGCCTCCATCCTCACGCCGAAGCCATAAATCATCAGGGCCAACGGGATCAACGCCACGGACGGCACCGGCCGCATTAAATCAATGGATGGCCCGACAATGCGTTCGGCGCGAGGCGCCAGACCAAGAAAAACACCCACAGCAACACCTATGGCGGCGGCAATCGCAAACCCCAGCAGCGCGCTCTCGAACGTCTGCAGCGTCAGAATAAGAATCGACCCGTCGAGCAATCCACGATAGAACGCAACGGCAACTTCCCAGGGATGGGACACCGACTCCATGCGCAAGGCATCAATGTGCCAGATAGCTTCCCATATGCACAACAGCGCCACAGGAACGACCACACCTAGACATTTACGTCGCATCAATGCCCCTCCATCAACCCGAAGACATGATGACGATGCTCCAGGAATTTCTTGTCTTCCCTCGTAGTCAGCTGGTTGCGCGGCCGGGGGATGCCGACCTCGATGTCCGCGACGATTCGGCCCGGACTTGCCGCCAGTACCACGACCCGATCACCGAGATAAATGGCCTCTTCAAGATCGTGGGTAATGAATACAACTGTCGTGCCGTGCTCGTGCGCCAGGCGCGCCACTTCGTCCTGGAGGCTCTGGCGGGTGATTGCATCAAGGGCGCCGAATGGCTCGTCCATCAGCAGCAGCTTGGGGTTTTGCGCCAGGCAACGCGCAATCTGAACCCTTTGCTGCATTCCGCCGGAAAGCTGGCTGGGGTATTGACCAACGGCATGGCCCAGCCCCATCGCTTCGGCCAACTCATTGATGCGTCTGGCATGCTTGGCCTTGGGCACCCTGCTGGTCTCCAGAGCCAGGGCGATGTTGCCCGCGGCTGTCCGCCAGGGAAGCAGCGCACGCCCATAATCCTGGAAAACGATTGCGCGCTGGCGAGACGGACCCGCAATGTTTTCTCCAAAGAATTCAATGCTCCCCTCCGAGGGCAAGGTCAGGCCCGCAAGCAGGCGCAGCAAGGTCGTTTTGCCGCAACCCGATGCGCCCACAATACAAAGAAATTCGCCCTCTTCAACCACAAAGCTCATTGAATCAATGACGGTTCGTCCGGCAATACCGTCTCCAAACGACATTGAAAGATTCGTCGCACACAATGCGACTTTTCTGCCTGAATCCCGAGAGGCGGGAGCGGCTATCGCCGCTCCCGGATGATTGTCGGTCATATACATATCCCCGCCTAATCCGCGCTTACCGGAAGATCAGCTTGGATGTGTCGGGAACCTGGGATACGAAACCGGCTTCTTTGAACATCTTTGCGTATTCATCGAATTCGGCCTGATCCAGTTTCGTGGAGTATGGAATTTTGAAGTCTGTGCTGACACCCAAGTATTTTTTCTCGATCTGGTGGGCTTCTTCCGGGTTACTGTGGATAAAGCCGATGCCTTCGGCAAGAGACTCGCGAAACGCTGGAACGACCTGGGGATGGTCTTTTAGCCACGAACGACTGGCAACCCAGATGGCGCCCAGAATATCGGGGCTGACCTCGGCAATATAGTCCGCCACACGATAGCCGATGTGGCTGGCAATGATTCGCGCGCGAAACGGCTCAAGCACAGGAACCGCATCAACCGTGCCCGATTTCAGCATGTCTCCCATCTGGGGAAAAGGGGCTTCGACAATGGAGATTTTCGATACGTCGGCGCCTTTGTCCAGCAACCACTTCCTGAACAGCACATCGGCCACGCTCCGAATACCGGGCACGCCGACCCGCTTGCCCTCAAGATCTTTTGCCGTTTTTATCTTGCTTCCCTCCCGAGCCACCACACTGAAAATAGCAGGATCCTTTACGAATCGGGTTGCCCCCGAGATGGCAGCGATATCCAGGCCCGACTGCGCGGTATCCAGCAACATGGTCGGCGTTGCCGCGCCGATCTGCAAACTGCCCGACATGAGGGCGGCCGGAATATTCGAAATAATCGCGACCTTCGTCAACTCGGCGTCGATGCCGTGCTTCGCAAAATACCCCTTGTCCTTTGCAACCATGACCGGAAGGAAGTCCGCCGCGGACGAAAAGCCTATGGCCACCTTGATATCTTTGGCATTGGCCAGACTCGTCATGAAGGCTATTGCACCGACTAGAATCCACTTGCTTATGTTTTTCATTTGATTGTCTCCTGATTATTATGAAACTGCCTGGCTTGCTGCGTTGTTGAGAGGGTGCCGGCGCCGCGTGTGGCTAGCCTGGCACCGGCGTACTGACATCGAGATCGGCTTGCGCGCGGGCAATGTTCTCCTCCAGGATGCCCGACTGCTTGCCGTGAGCGATCAGCAATATGACCAGCTTGGTAAGAAACAACTCCCGCTTGGAGGCATCGACACGATCCAGGGCGCGGGCCAGCAGCTCGAAGTCTTTTTCGGTAAATAGAGAATGGGGCACTTGGTTCATCAGTGTGTCTCCAGCAGCAGGTTGGAACCCTGGGTGGCATGGTCGAGTGCCTCGATAATGGCTCGGGCCGAGCCTTGGCGCCATCGCGCTGCAACCCGGTTGTCGGGCCTGAGCAAATAGACCGTACCAGCTTGCGCGTCAAAGAGCCTGGCGGCGTCCGTATCAACGGCCAATTCCACAACCTTGACGGGGATCGGAGCGGACTTGAGGCCATCGGCCAGGGCGCGTGCGCCGGCAGCCCCCGCCTGTTCCACAAAGCTCAATACGGTGAAAACGTATCCAAGCTGGTCGTACAGACGCTGACCGTCCGGGCCAACGATTGCATCGGGCGCGATGGCGCCTGGACGGCATCGCTTGTCGAAGCGGTTCTCCTCTGGCGCCAAGGTATTCAAGGCGCTGTCGGTGTATTCGTAGGGGGCCGAAGCATAGGGGTCGAACAAATTATTCAGGAAGTTCTCGCTGAGCGATAACGACAGAACCGCTTCGCGCACCAGGGCAATGCCGGCGGATGGCGTCGTGATGAACAAGGTGGTTTTTGTCAGTTCGGCCAGCGTGTCCAGAATGGCGCCGCGCCGCTCCTGGGTATACGTGTTCAACAGATTGGCGTGC
>JBEBXF010000135.1:0-8078 GCA_040391725.1 Eoetvoesiella caeni
GAGACGCAAGAGGTGGATCTGCCCGCCTTCGGGGATTCGGCGCTGGGCATCATCACGGCCAGCATCTACTCCCCGAACAACGACACGCCGGAAAACAAGGCGTTCATTGCCGCCCTGAAGAAGAAGTTCGGCCCGCAGGCCTATGCGGACCTGGCTTCGGTCGAAGCCTACGATGCCATGCACATGATCTTCGAAATGATCAAGCGAACCGATGGCAAGCAGAATGGCGCCAAGGCCATCGATTCGGTGCGGGGCCTGAAATGGATCAGCCCGCGCGGCCCTGTTTCCATCGATCCCAAGACCCGCGACCTCGTGCAGAACGTCTACATCCGCCGGGTCGAGAAGTCGGGCGACGGGTACGTGAACAAGACGTTCTTCACGGTGCCCGACGTCAAGGATCCCTGGAAAGAACAGAACCCGGAATAAAGAAAGCGGCTGAACCGAAGGCGATCCAGGGCCGCGGCGGCATTCTGGGTCGCGCTTTCGGATTCGAGGCGGGATAAAAACTCGGGCGTGGAGTGCTTCCGATGGACGTTCAATTATTTCAAACCATATTCGCGCTGCTGTTCAACGGGATCGCGTATGGAATGATACTTTTCATCATGTCCGCAGGGCTTTCGGTGACGATGGGGACCATGCGGGTGGTCAATCTGGCCCATTGCGGCTTTGCCATGGTTGGCGGCTATATCGCCTATGCGTTGATGGCCGATGGCGGCGTGTCGTTTCTGTTTGCGGTGCTGTTGTCGTTCGTGCTGACCACGGCATTGGGGGCGTTGCTGGAGTTCCTGCTGTACCGGTCGATCTACCGCCGGTCGGAGCTGAAGCAGGTGATCCTGACGCTGGGGCTGGCGCTGGTCATGATTGCGTCGGTGAACCTGATGTTCGGCGCCAGCGTCCATAACCTGGATATCCCCGACGCCCTGAAGGGCAATGTCAAGGTTCTGGGTGTCGGCCTTTCCATATACCGGTTTTTCCTGATCGGCGCGTCCATCCTCGTGGGCGCCGTCATCTGGTATTTCATCGAATGCACCGGGGGCGGCAAAAAGCTGAAGGCGGCGGTCGACAACCCGGGCATGGCCAGGTGCGTCGGCATCAACGTCGACATCTATTTCGCCGGCACGTTTGCCGCGGGCTGCGGCCTGGCCGCGCTGGGCGGAGCCCTGGGCGCCGAGCTCATGCCGCTGCAGCCGTTCTATGCGCTCAGGTATCTGGTCATCGTCGTCATCGTCGTATCCATAGGGGGGCTCGGCAGCATCAAGGGCACGCTGGCCGCCGCCCTGGGGCTGGGCATCATCGATACGTTCGGCACTTATTTTTTCGACGACATCGGAGCATTCCTGGTTTATTTCATCATGATCGTCGTGTTGTTCATCAAGCCGCAGGGCTTGTTCGGGAGGACGTGATGAAAGCCACGCCATTGCCCGCCGGCAGTTTCAGCCAGCACCACTGGAAGCTGCGCGACAGCCTGCCATGGCTGCTTGCCGCGGCGGTCTTCTATTTCTTCGACGGCTATCTGGCTCTCGGAACCGTCATCATCATCATGATCATCGCCTGCATGTCCTTGAACCTGGTTCTTGGCTATGCCGGCGTGGAAACCCTGGGCCATGCCGCGTTTTTCGGCATTGGCGCCTATACGGCCGGCCTGTATGCCATCCATGTTTCCACGGAACCGATCAGCGGCCTGCTTGCCGCCGCCGTCGTCGCGGCGGTATTCGGCATGGTGTCGGGCTATTTTCTGCTGCGCATGCGCAGCCTGACGCTGCTGATGCTTACCCTGGCGGTGGGCATGGCGGTCTACGAGTTCGCAAACAAGTGGTCGTCCGTGACGGGCGGCGACGATGGACTGTCGGGTATCTCCCCGGGACCTCTTTTCGGGGTCTTCGATTTCGGGCTGGATGGACGAACAGGCTATCTGTATGCCTTGGGCGTGCTTGTCCTGGTGTTCCTGCTGGTTCGCACCATCGTCGATTCGCCTTTCGGCCTGTCCTTGCGCGGGATCCGGGAAAACATCTCGCGGATGAAGCTGGTCGGCGCTCCGGTCACCGGACGGCTGGTCATCGTGTATTCGCTGTCGGGGGCCATTGCCGGCATGGGGGGCGCGCTGTACGCGCAGACCATCCAGGTGGTCGGGCTCGAGTCGCTGTCTTTCGACCTGTCGAGCAATTTGCTGATCATGGTGGTGCTGGGCGGCCTTGGCCGGCTGTACGGGCCTTTCGTCGGCGCCATCATTTTCCTGCTGGTGCAGGACAGGGCGGCGGCGTTCAGCCCCCAGCACTGGATGTTCGCAATCGGGCTCATTCTCATCCTGAGCGTCAGGTTCTCGGACAACGCGGTCGTTGCGGGAGTCATGGCGCGGCTCAAGAAAGTGACGAAATGGTGAACGGCATGCACGAAAAAAAACCAGGATCCGTGGAGGGCAAATGACGATACCTCTTCAAACCTTCGGCCTGACGAAGAATTTCGGCGGTTTGTGCGTGACGAACCACGTCGATTTTTCTCTGGAGGCGGGCGCCCGCCATGCGCTCATCGGCCCCAATGGCGCGGGCAAGACCACGTTCGTCAATCTGTTGACGGGCGTCATCCCCGCCACGCAGGGCAGTATCCATCTGGATGGAAACGACATCACGCATCTGCCGCCGCGCCAGCGGGTCAAGCGCGGCCTGGCCCGGACTTTTCAAATCAACAGCCTGTTCCCCCAATTGACGACGGCCGAGAACGTCGCCTTGGCCATCGGCGAACGAAAGGGCTCGGCCGGCCGCATGTTCAGCCGGGTGGAGCGCGACGCCGAACTGGAGCAGGAAACGGTGTCCCTGCTCGAGGATCTGAACATCCTCGATATGGCCGGCAAGAAGATCGCCGATCTCGCTTATGGCCAGCGCCGCATGGTGGAGATCGCCATCGCGCTTGCCATCAGGCCCCAGGTGCTGCTGCTGGACGAGCCGGCGGCGGGCGTTCCGGCTTCGGAAAGCCATGCCATCATCGACATGCTCGAACGGCTGCCCGCGCACATCGCCATCCTGCTCATCGAGCACGACATGGATCTGGTGTTCCGGTTCGCCCGGCGGATCACCGTGCTGGTGGAGGGCAGCATCCTGATCGAAGGGGACGGCTCCCAGGTCAAGAACGATCCGCGGGTCAAGGAAATCTATTTGGGACGGCGTCATGGATAGTCATCTTCGGTTCGAGGACGTATGCGCCGGCTACGGCGACACCACCATACTTGAGAATGTTTCGCTGGAGTTGCGGCGGGGCGGGGCCTGCGCGCTGCTGGGGCGCAACGGCGCCGGCAAAAGCACGTTGCTGTCGACGATCATGGGATTGAACACCTTCAAGTCTGGAAGCATTCGATACGGGGATGCGGAAGTATCCCGCATGCCGCCGCACCGCCGGTCGACGCTGGGCATAGGGCTGGTTCCCCAGGAGCGGGAAATTTTTCATTCGCTCAGCGTGGAAGACAATTTGCAGGTGGCGGTGCGGGCCGGCGAGTGGAACGTGGAAAGGGTGTACGAGTTGTTCCCCAGGCTGGCGCAGCGCCGAGGCAACCTGGGCAATCGGTTGTCGGGCGGCGAGCAGCAGATGCTGGCCTTCGGCCGCGCGCTCGTCGGCAATCCCGAGCTTCTGCTGCTTGATGAACCGCTCGAAGGGCTGGCGCCCGCAATTGCCGACATATTGCTGGATGCCATCGTAAAATTGAAGTCGCTGGGCGGCTTTACCCTGATTCTCGTCGAGCAGCACGCGACGGTCGCGCTGGAGGTCACCGAGCAGGCCATTGTGCTGAACAGGGGTCAGGTCAGCTATTCGGGCCCAAGCGCCGACCTGCTCAAGGACGAGCCGCTGTTGACGAAGCTGGTGTCGTGTTAGTGTCCT
This sequence comes from Eoetvoesiella caeni, assembly GCA_040391725.1. Lineage (GTDB taxonomy): Bacteria > Pseudomonadota > Gammaproteobacteria > Burkholderiales > Burkholderiaceae_B > Eoetvoesia > Eoetvoesia caeni_A. Next base: position 3,868 of record JBEBXF010000135.1, read on the forward strand.
GTTTGGTTAGTTTGCTGACTTATCTTCGGCGCCTGGGCTCGCCATGCGGCGTTGCAAATCCGCGCGATAGCTACCGGCTATCGCTGTGGTTTGCGCCTTGCCTGACAAGCCCATGCATCCGAATATAAGTCAGCAAACTAACCAAACAGGACACTAGGCGGCGTATAGAATATGGTTATGTGGTGTATTGGCAAGGACAGCTATGAGCAGCAAGGTAAACAAGCGTACCGCGGCCGAGATCTCGGAAGCCAAAAAAGTCAGGCAAAAAGTCCCCATCATCGGCTATGCCCTGATGGGCAAGCTGGCGCAAGGAGACCAGACCGGCTACGAGCTTTCCCTCATCATGGGCCCGCCGCGCAATTTCATCTGGGAAGCCAAGCACAGCCAAATCTATACCGTGCTGGCCGGCCTGGCGAAGGAGGGGTACGTAACGTTCTCCCAGGTCATCCAGGATTCGCGGCCGAACAAAAAGGTCTACACCATCACAGAGCAAGGCCGGGCGGCGCTGCGCGAGTGGGTGCTGCATTCGCCTACGCCCGAGCCGCATCGCTACGAATTCGCCATGAAGGTGGTTTCGCTGTGGACCTTGTCGCCCACCGAGGCCCTGCAGGTCATACGCGACCAAATCGCCATGACCAACACCGAAATCGGCATGATCGACGATCATTATGAAGAGGCGCAAAAAAGATACCAGACCACCTTCCCCGTTCCCGTGACGAGCCGGTATTTCGGGCTTTATGCCGCCATCAAGCATGCGCGCGATTCAAAGCTCGCGTCCATTCAATGGTATGAATGGATTGCCGATCAACTGGTAGAAACGCTCGAAAGCGGCGCCCCTCCCGACGAGATCATGGCCGACCTTCGCCCCGAGGCCATAAGCAAAGCGGAAAGCCCCGTGGCGTAACGCGAAAGGGGCGAGGCAATGCCCCGCTGCGCCGCCGCGGCTTGCTCAAGCGCCTCTGACCCGGTCGACGATTTGCAGAACATCGTCCGGAACACGGCTTCCCCGCCATGCCACATGCCCGTCGGGACGCACCAGCACCAATGGGTATTCATACAAATTCCTGGCCTCTTCGGATGCAACGCCGTGCCTGGCGAACGGCACGCCCCGTTGGGCGAAGCCCTGCGCGAACCCCTCGGTATCGATGGATTCATCGAAGCTCATCAACACGAAGCCCTGTCCGTAATAGTCCAGAGTCGAGACGCCGTCCGCCACCCAGGCGTGCGGCGCCCGGCTGCCGGGCCAGGTCGAGGGCTTGAAGTTCACGGCATCGTCGGGAGGTTCGGGCGTACCGTCGGGGCAGCAGATGGGGGAATTGCGGTAGCGGTATCCCAGTTGTATGCCCTGGGTCGTGAATTCGCGGCGCCGTTTTTCATTGACCAGCGATGCCATTTTCGCCCGCGTCCATTCTCCCTGAACGGAAGGGCTGTCCAGCTCGGGATCGGCGACTATCAACTGATCCAGCTTGTAGTTGTTGGCCGCTTCCGCCGTGTTTCGCAGCGCGATGGGCCGGCGCTCGGCCTCGTAGCTGGCCAGCAGGTTCTTCCCGCCCCAGCCCGCCAGCGAGGCGGCTATCTTCCAGCCCAGGTCGACGGCGTCGCCGATTCCCGTATTCGCGCCGAATCCGCCTTTGGGCCATCTCAGGTGGGCGGCGTCGCCGGCCAGCAGAACCCGATTCAGCCCATAGTGTTCGGCCACGACCATATGCCCGGTCCAGGGCTGGGCCTGGATGATCTCGACCTCCACGTCCATGCCCAGCGAGGCCAGCACGGTTGGCAGGGGATCGATCTGTTCGCCTTCTTCCACGTACATGGACAGGCGCCAGAGTTCTTTGCCGTCGACGGTGGTCAGGTAGGGGCGGCGCGGCGTGTTGACGGTGTGCATCTGGAAGAAGGGGGCGCCGTACTTGGCGACGATGCGATCCAGCAGGTCGGGCGACCGGAAGAAGGCGGCGAAGTTGCGGCCCTGCGCGAACGAGCCGGCGTATTTGACGCCGATTCTCGAACGGGTCTGGCCGTGTCCGCCATCGCAGGCGACCAGGTACTGGGCGCGTATCGTGCCGCGTGCTCCCGTATTTACGTCGAAAACCGTGGCGGTCACGCCGTCTTGATCCTGGGCGAAATCTTCCAGCCTCGTGTGGTAGCGGATGGCTTCCGGGGCTTTCTCGAGTACGGCATCCCGCAGCAGCGGATCAAAAATGCGCTTGGGGCAGATGACCGGCCCCTCGGGGGAAATGTCGCTGAACGCGGCGGGAATTTCCTGGTTGCTCAGGCCGGGGAAGGCGGCCAGCATCCGGCCGTTCAGCGCCGTGAAGAAGCCGATGTTCAGCGGATAGTCGCTTGGAAATTCGGACGGGAAGCGGGCGCGCTGCGCCAGCCCCCAGCGCCTGAGGTGCTCCATGGTCCTGGAAAAAATGGCTTCGCCAGCCGGGAAAGTGACCTGGCCGTCTTTCTCGTCGACCAGCATGTAGCGGATGCCCCGGTAGTTGAGCTCGTTGGCCAGGGCCAGGCCTACGGGCCCCCCGCCGACGATCAATACAGGGATTTCCTCGCAAATTGCAGTGTTCATCTCTTCGCCCCTGATGGTTATTGGTATGTGTCGTTTTAATAAGATATGGCGAATTCTAGAATAACTTTTGACTTATGTAAATAATTACATATAAAAAAATTGGAATAAAATGTGGTTTGTCGAATTTTTCACTGCGCTTGCCGCGCAAACTTCAGGAGACGTTCTTGGACTCTACCGCCGATCTTTTCGATGCCAATGCCGATACCGTTTCGGTTTGCGAGCTGCAATTTCGCAGTTTTGGCAAGAAACGGAGCTTTTTCGGGCCTTGCGTGCCCCTGCTCGTCAACGAAGACCATCGGCCTGTGCTGGCTATGCTGTCGACGCCGGGGGAGGGGCGGGTGCTGGTCGTCGATGCGGGCGGTTCGCTGCGCGTCGGCGTCATGGGCGACCGGCTGGCCGCCATTGCGGTGGAGAACAACTGGGCGGGCGTGGTCATCCATGGCGCCATACGCGATAGCCTAGCCATCGATGCCCTGGATATCGGGGTCAAGAGCCTGGGCACCACGGCCAGGCGCTGCCAGACCGAGCGGGGCGGCCTGGCGAATACACCGGTGAGCTTCGGCGGCGTCGAGTTTTCGGCCGGCGACTGGGTTTATGCGGATGTGGATGCCGTGCTGGCAAGCCCGCGCCAACTGGCCCTTTCTTCTATATATTGATGGGCAGCGCGGTCTTGTATTTGACCTGCTTCAGCGCGAAGCTCGAGCGGATCTTCTTGATGCCCGGAATCTTGGTCAGGTGGTCAAGGATGAAGCGTTCGAGGGACTGGATGTCGGGCACGACGATGCGCAGCAGGTAGTCTTCGTCGCCGGTCATCAGGTACACCTCCATGACCTGGTTGAACTGCACGACTTCCTCTTCGAACCGGTTCAGGGTGGCGGATTCCTGCCTGTCCAGGCTCACCTGGATGAACACCGTCATTTTCAGGCCAAGCGCCGCCGGGTCGACCAGGCCAACATAGCGGGAAATCACGCCCTGGGTTTCCAGGTTCTTGACCCGGGCCAGCGTGGGCGACGCCGAGAGATTGATTTTCTTGGCGAGCTCGACGTTGCTGATCTTGGAGTCGTTCTGCAAGATCCGCAAAATGCGTAAATCTATGGTATCCAGTTCCATATCGGTATTTCTTATCTGTGGTTGGCGATATTGAAGAATTTTATGCTTATTCCAGGAATTTTCTAAGCTTATTTTGGTTCCATGTGCGGCGCCGTTCGGCTTATCCTGTTTGGTATGAACCGACAGGAACGAACGCCATGGAAATGTCATCAGCCAACTACTTGAATACCGATACCGACACCCTTGAAACCGCCGAATGGCTCGACGCGTTGCGCGGGGTCGTGCAGGCCGCCGGCCCCGAAAGGGCCCGCTACCTGCTCACTCAACTAAGCACGGCGGCCCAGCAGATGGGCCTGGACTGGCGGCAGTCCCGCACGACGCCGTATGTGAACACCATCCGGGTTCCGGACGAGCCGGCCTTTCCGGGCGGTTCGGACGCCCTGGACATGGAGCTGCACCTGGGCAGTCTTATCCGCTGGAATGCGTTGGCCATGGTGGTGCGCGCCAATCGCGTCTCCAGCGAGCTGGGCGGCCATATCGCCAGCTACGCCTCGGCGGCGGATTTGTTCGAAGTCGGCTTCAACCATTTCTT
>JBEBXF010000136.1:0-8019 GCA_040391725.1 Eoetvoesiella caeni
AAATACGCATACAAGCTGGTGAGATTGCCCGGATAGACCTGCACTCGCATAGGCAGCAGGTCTTGCGCCGTTGCACACGTCGCCGTCAGACTTATGATGCCCAGCATCAATCCTTTGGTTATGGCTTTAAACATGTCTTTGCTCCTTTAGATGGAAATTGTTCCTGCCCCGGCGGCTTTGAAATTGCCATCGCTGGCCCTGCCGCATGAATTCGTCGGCGTATTGCCCTACGTAGACCGTACCCTCGAAAGCCCCGGATCCGGCCAGGCCGGGCGCGGCGTTGCTGCCAAGATAGACCGTAAAGTAAGTAATGCCGCTGGCCTGCGTCGCGCTTTGCACGCTGATCAGGATATTCGTGCATACATGGAAGGAGCTCAGGTTTTCAGGCTTTCGACGCAGGTCTTCAAGTATCTGCAAACGTCCCTCCAGGCCATGCTCGGGCTTCATCGGCCGGTAGAATGTCCCGTCCTCGACAAACAATTCGGCCAATCTTTCATATTGCCGCGTGTCGTTGAGCAGCGCGAACTGCAGCACCAGATCCTGGCATTGCGCCTTGATTAACTGTTCCTCAAGCTGATCCATGACTTCCTCGTTTGCACCGTTTCGGCCGTCGCGCACGACGATCGGCAGGAACGGTGTGGCTAAATAGTATTAAAGTCCTGTTTTTAGTACTTTAATACTATTCAATAAAAAGTCAATCCGGAATATACCGACGGATCAATCGGATTCCAGAGGGCTGAAATGATTTTCGATATACAGATATTTGGCCGGATACAGCACCGTGGCTGCATAGACGATTTCGTCTTTGGCGTTCTTGGCGATGCGCACGACCCGCACTATCGGCATGCCGATTTCAATACGCAAATGCTTGGCCGTTGCGGCGTCGGCGGCCCGAACGGTCAGGGTTTGCGTCGCGGATTGCAATTCACTTTTGCAACGACGGCGCATGACGAGCAATATGGGTTCAACTTCGAATTCACGGGCCCAATTCTTGAACAGACGTTCAGCCACATAAACAGTATTGAGACTGTACGGCAAGCCGTCCGTCGAATTGACTCTTGCCGCCCACCAATAACCGCCCGCCGCGCCACCCTCGGCAAGCTCGAGCGGCAAACCGCCTTTGCCGCTATCCAGCGTGACGATCTGGACGTTCAAATGCTCGATATGGCTGATCAGGGATCGCCAGTCCGTCGGCAGCATGAGCCAATGCTCTTTCGAGGCATCACCAATGACGAATGTGCCCTTGCCGCGTGTCCGCTCGATCAGGCCTTCGCGAGCAAGCTCGTCCAACGCCGCGCGCACCGTGGCCCTGGAAACCCCGTACTCATCGACCAGCTCCAGCAATGTGGGTATGCGCGTGCCCACGGGCCAGTCGCCTCGTTCCAGACGGGCCTTCAAGGTGTACTTGACCTTGAGCGACAACGGCAAGCGCGATTGCTGGCGCAATGTTGTGTTAATCGTGTCCGGCATATCCATTCGCGGCATCCACAGTAAACGGCTTCATATTACAGCCTGGGGGCTGTTTCACGCGAGCAACTGTACCATCCCGTCCCATGTGAGCTTCAGCCCGGTAAAAAACAGGAATACATACATGAGCCGATTGAATGCCCGGGCGTCGACGCGATCGTGCATCCAGGCGCCCAGCTTGACGCCGACAACCGCAACCGGCGCCAGCACCAGGGCCGTAAGAAGATTTTCGGTATCGAGCTGACCCAACAATGCATAAGGGATCAGCTTCACATAATTGACCACCGCGAAATAGATGGTGATGGTGCCCACCATGACGCTTTTATCCAGATTCTTGGGCAGAATATAAATCATCAGCGGGGGGCCGCCCGCATGGGCCACAAAGCTGGTGTAGCCGGATACACCCGACCAGAAGCTGGCGCTCACGCCGTCAGGCAGGCGCAATCCCGAGGGCTTGATCTTTACCCTGCCCTTCAGCCAGTAATTCAACGAAAAAATCAGGGCCAGCAAGCCAATGAGCATTTTCATGAACTCTTCATTGACGAACTGGAACGTAAGCGCCCCCACCACGATGCCGACAATGGCGCTGGGCAGAAGCTTGGCCATGTAGGCACGATCCCACTTGTGCAACCAGACGCGCACACCCGTGATATCCATGACGCACAAAATGGGCAACATGATGCCGGCCGCCTGCAACGGCGAGACGGCAAGAGAAAGCAAGGGTACGGCAAGGATTCCCAGACCGCCCGCGAACCCTCCCTTGCCTATTCCAACGATAAGGACGGCGGGAACGGCGACAAGATAGAAAGCAAGGCTTTCGACTATAAGCATGAAGTGTTCGGATACGGCGGCAAAAAAGACGCCACCTTGTTTTTGGACATCCCGTATTATGAACAAACTCCAAGCCTTGCGCGAGGCCTCCAACCGCAGCGACCATCGGACGATAGGCGCACCCCTCGAACGGGCTCAGCGCCTCGGAGCCTCGGACCAGATCATGCCTTCCAATTGCATCGGCGCCGGCAACTCCTTGGTTTCCATCAATCCCTGCTGTATGGCCTGCAGCGCTTGCAGACTGACTGTCAGCCCGAAAAACGCCAACGATCGATCGGCGACGGCTTCGTAGTATTTTTCGGGATGATCCACGGAAGGAGCCGGCAGCATCTTCTTCAGCTCGGCAATGAACTGTGGGCGGTTGGCTGGATCGCGCATCCAGGCATCGATCTGCTCATGTGCGCGAACAAATCTGGCCAAGGTGGCGGCATGGTCTTTAAGATATGACGCCGTGACGAAATAGGCCAGGGACATTTGACCGCCTTGCGCAATGCTGGGCGGGCATTTCGATACCGAGCAGTCCAGAATTATCCGCCCCACTCCCAGTTGTTTCAGCAAGATGCCCGTGGAGAACACGTCGGCGACCGCATCCAGCTTTTTGGTCATCAGGCCGGCCAGGGCCTGCGCCGGTCCTCCCATAGGGGTTCTGTGCAGGTAATCCTCCGGCACATCGGCGCCTATCTCCAATTGCCGGACAAAGCGATCCGTCGACGAACCCAACCCATAGACCCCGACCGTCCGGTTCTTCAAGCCTTTGAGAACGGCCGCATAATCGCTGCCTGGGGCGGGCGACTCCACGTCATTGCGGGCAATCAGGAAAAATGGGTACTGCACGGCATTTCCCACCACCGCCACAGTGTCGACGCCGCGCTGCTTCAGCAAGATCATGTTGTCGGGCATGTTCATGGTGACGTCGACGCTGCGCGATACCAGCGCCGAGTTCGCCTGCGGGCCGTTGGCCATGGAAATCAGCTCGACATCGAGTCCCTGCTTTTTATAGAAGCCCCGGCTGACTCCAATATAGGCATACAGGCTGGCGATATTGCCGGGCAGAACCTGTACGCGCAGAGCCTCGGCCGACGCCGCGCCCACGGACGAAAACAGCGTGCCCAAGATCGTACAGCACGCAACAATCATCATCTTCAAACCAGTATTCTTCAAAGCCATAGCATTTCTCCCGGTCGAGGCTGGCGAATGCGGCTACCCGCTCCAGCCTCCACGCAATCGTTAGAACGGAACGGCAACCAGACCGTGCATATTGAAGCTGTCCGGTATGACCAACCGCTCCTGGAACTTCAAGCCGTCATCGGTGGCGACGATCTTGTCCAGATACTCGCCCGTACTAAAGAAGCGCCCCCGCCCCTCTACATCGGTCTGCACAATAAGGAAAGTGGAACGGGCGTGATAAACCTCGTCATGCGCTTGATCCAGCATGACGCCGGTGACTATCCGGCGATCCTGATGAATGTTGTACAGATTCGCGACTCGCAACGACTTCACGCGGTCGCGCAGCATGGCGTTGCCTTCGAAATAAAGCCAGTATCCTTCCAGTCCCGCCTTGTAGTTGTCGCGTGGATGGATGGCATATCTGCAATCCTCCACGAACAATCCCGGCCATTCCTCCAGCCTGTCATCATCGAGGATACGGGCATAGCGATTGTTCAACGCGACAATCTCATGTTCAATTTGTTGTAGATCCGTACACAGTTCCATCTTGGTTTCCTCTTAGTCGACCACCGCGCCGGAAGCTTGCGGCGCATACCCCATCTGGGTGCTATAGCCCTTCCAAAAGCCTCGTATCGGCAACTCCGTCACGACGTGCTGCTGGTTATCGGTGCCCCGCCCACCCATTTCGATAAGCGAGGCCTCCCTATCCTCGCCCTTGGCAATGGCCGCCTGGGTCAGCTCGAGCGCTTCGACGTCTTCAATGGCTACGTAACCCGCCGGCCCGAACAGATTGGCCTGCTTGCGGCGCATCGCCCGCTGTTCCGGCGTATCGTCGACAAAGCCAAAATGGATATACAGCAGCTCCACCATGTCGACCCCCTTCGGCCGAACCTGCCGAACCGACAAGGTGTTGCCCACGCAAGTAAACAAGGTGCTCGGAAAAATGGAAATAATGTTCAGGCTGAGGCCTTCATCGTTTTCCTTGAAACCCTCCATCAAGCTTGGGTCTTCAAGCTGGGGCTCCCGGTGCGACTGCTTGCCGCGCTCCGTCCTGGAGTCGGCCGCATCGTTGAACACGCTGATGAGCGAATGAACGCCGCTATCGCTGATCTCGCAAGCGCCACGATCCGACGGGCTCATGAAGCCGAAGGTGGGCAGAAAGGGGTGCAGCATGGGCGCGTGGTAGGCGTCGCGGGAGTTTTCCGCAAACAACTTCCAATTGGCCTTGAGCGTATGGCGGTGATAGCCGCTGACCCGCAGCGGCCGCTTGAGCGTGCGCTGCAGGCGCCCCGCCACTTTTTCGCCAAGAAAATCCTTGAGGTCCGGCGCCGTGGAATCCAGCGTGCCGAAGATAACGCCCGCCAGGGCTTCCGTCCGCAAAGGCCGCATCCCATGCTTCTTTTTGTCGAAATCAGTCGGCATCCCTCCTTGGCCCGCATCGCCATGCTGCAGCGGCACGCTCAAAAGAGCGCCATCGGAGCCGTAGCACCATTGGTGATAAGGACAGATATGGCTGCGCTGATTGCCGCTCAGCTCTCGAACGACCTGCATCCCTTTGTGCGAACATCGATTTACAAATGCCTTGATGCCGCCGTTCTGAGCGCGCTGCACGACCACCGGGGTCGTTCCGACAAACCGGGTCACGAAATCTCCCGGGTTGGGAATCTCGCACTCCAGGGCAAGAAAGTTCCAATTCGGCCCACGAAATATCACTTCCATTTCACGATCGAAAACGTCCTGATCGGTATAAACCCAATAAGGCGTGCGAGTGTAATCGCCCGTCGGCCAGGCTCTGGCCGATGGCTGAACATCATGCTCATTGCTCATGTCTTGCTCCTCTTGCTCTTGGTGCGGCAGGCAGGCGGCACGCCCGACCTGCCAGCTCGCTAGTGAATTTTCCGGGCCACGAATTGCGCCGTTGCCAAACAAGACGTCAGGCCCGGCGTCTCGATGGCGAACAAATGCACGAGGTTCCGTATCCCATGCTCTTCCTCGCCCTGTATGCACCAGTCGGTTACTGGTTCGCCCGGACCCGATGTCCGCGGCCGGATCCCTGCGTAGCTCGCGCTCAGGCGCTCCGCGGAAATTCCGGGCCAGTAGCGGCTTATATTCGCGACAAAGCTGGAAGCCGCATCAGGATTGACGGTATAGTCTTTGGCAACAGGCCACTCCAGATCGGGACCAAACCGCCCCTGCCCGGCCAAGTCGAGCGTGAATGCGCCGCCGCGCCACAATGTATTGCCCAGCGGCATGACAAGCCGTTCGAACGGCCTCTTGCCCTGGTAGCTGAAGAAGCTACCCTTGGCAAAATGAATGGCCGGCACACGCGCCACAGGAAACCCCGCAATCCTTCGCGCCAGTGTGTGCGCGCCCAATCCAGCGGAATTGACGAAGATATCGGTGGTCAGGCTGCCGGTGGCGCCGTCGGCTTCGAACTCAAGCCGGAAAGCCCCCGAATCCAGGATTTCAACACGAACGACCGTCGTGCCTAACGCCACCGTGGCTCCGTGCACCTGGGCATCGCCCATCAAAGCCACCATCAGGCCATGTGAATCCACGATGCCGGAGATCGGAGAGAATAGCGCCTGCTCACAATGAAGATTGGGTTCCAGCTTGCGAACTTCGTTCCCGCCCAGCAATTCGACTTCGATACCGAGGCGCCGGGCATTGGCATGGCATTTTTCAAGCAAAGCCAACTCTGCCTCATCCAGCGCGGGAACCAGCTTGCCAATCCGCGAGCAGGCCACCTGCCGCTCGTCGCAATAGGCGTACAGCATATCGCGGCCTTTGAGGCACATGCGCTCTTTCAACGATCCTGGAGGATATAGGAACCCGGCGTGAACCACCTCATTGCTACGCGAGCTGGTTTCTTCGCCAATATGAACATTGCTTTCGACAACCACGACTTCGCGTCCTTGCATGGCCAGTTCACGCGCTATCGCCAAACCCACCACTCCTGCGCCCACCACGATGCACTCAACGTGATCCAATCTTTGTCTCCTACGGCATCCCTTTTGGAATGCTCGATTCTTTTCACGGGCGGACCATGCGCCAAGGCTGCGCTACACTGATTGCAGCGTTGGCGCATGCACGGTTGCTCCGCTCTTCTGTTGGATTCATCATCGGCAAATCGAGCCTTACCGGCAATCCCCTTTGGTCAATACCCGTTATCACCGTCATGAATAAAGGCTGCGAATGGAGCTGAACGAGCTGGATCTCAATTTGCTTCTTACCTTCAACGAACTAATGAGCGTCCGCAAGGTGTCGCAGGCGGCCGAAAACCTGTCTCTTTCGCAACCGGCGGTGAGCAACGCACTCAACCGCCTGCGCGCGCTTCTGGGCGACGAGCTGTTCCAGCGCACATCCACAGGCATGAAACCAACTCCATTCGCGGAGCAGCTTGCCGAGCCCATCGCTTATGCGCTGGGCAGCATCAAGGAAGCCATCAATCAACGGGTGGAGTTCAACAGCCAGCAAGCCAGCGACACGTTCACCATTGCCACCACCGATTTCGGCGAGGCTTACATTCTGCCCCGTATCCTTGCCGCGCTGGACAGCCAGGCCCCCAGCGTGCGCATTCGTTCTGTGCGCTATTCGCCGGACTCGCTGAAAACACGCATGGAAAGCGGCGACATCGACCTTGCAATCGGCCTGCTGCCCAATCTAGCGGCCGGCTACTTCCAGCGCCGTATTTTCGAGCACGACTACGTCTGCCTTTTCAGAAGCGCCCACCCTTTTGCCGCAAAGGAAATCAGCGCGGACGACTTCCTGGCCGCCGAGCATCTGGTCATCGAATCGCCCGACCCCGGCCATTACCTCGTCGAGGAGCTTTTCCGGAAGAATCATCTGGAGCGCCGTATTCGATTCATTGTCTCGCACTTCGGATCCATACCCTATATTTTGCGAAATTCGGATCTGGTCGCCACGGTGCCCCGCATTTTCGCGCTTGCCCATGAAAAACAGTTCAAACTGGCTTTCAAATCGCACCCTCTCGATCTGCCCCGCTTTTCGGTCAACGTATTCTGGCATGCCCGCTATCACAAGGATCCAGGCAATCAATGGCTGCGCCGCTTGATCTTCAGTAACTTAAGCTAGAAGCAAACCTTCATGCTAGGCGGCCCATACCGCCTTGCGCCCTCCTTCGCAAGACAAAAAAAACGCCATGCACAGAGGCATGGCGTTTTCTTGACTGCGGCAAGCGCAGTGGAACAGCTTATTGCAGAGCGATCTCGACGTCGACACCGGCCGGCAGATCCAGACGCATCAGGGCGTCGACGGTCTTGTCGGTGGGATCAACGATGTCCATCAGGCGCTGATGAGTACGCATTTCCAATTGGTCGCGAGCCGTCTTGTTGACGTGCGGCGAACTGAGCACGTCGTAGCGACGGATACGCGTTGGCAGAGGCACCGGACCGCGCACAACCGCGCCAGTGCGTTTTGCGGTTTCAACGATTTCGGCTGCGGACTGATCGATCAGCTTGTAATCGAACGCCTTCAGGCGGATGCGGATTTTCTGGTTTTTCATGGTGTTTCCTAAAGAACGAACGGCGAAGG
>JBEBXF010000137.1:0-7988 GCA_040391725.1 Eoetvoesiella caeni
GTCCAGGGCGGCAAGCGCCAGAAGATTGGGGCCGTCGCCAGTCCTGTTGAAGCTCTTCTTGATCTCCAGCCAGTGATCCGGTGGCGCTTGCAGTGCGGCCCCATCCAGGAAACGGGCGGCTTGTGCCTGGGCGAGCTGCGCGATCACCGCGCCACCCCCTCCGATCACGTATGAAAATCCGAGGCTCTCGACGCCGTCGGCATCGCGCAAGGTCGCGACGATGATATCGACCCCGGTTACACCGGAACCGCCTATGGGCTTGGCGAATTTTTTTTCGATGAGATGGATTTTTGTCGATGCGATTTGCGTCATTGCTTGTGCTTTGTTCTTTAATTACCAGATGGTTTATGGCATGGCCAAGGGCCGCGTCGCCAGTGCAGATTGCTTGTTTTCAGCTTGCGAATGTTTGTGCTCCACCTGCTGCTTCAAGGCGATTGCCGCCCAGCGCTTTGGCGCGGTACAGAGCTTGATCGGCCGCGGCCAGGCCATCGGCAAGCGTAGGTATTTCGTCTTCGAACTGGGCAAGGCCGATGCTGACGGTCGTGGGGATTCCAATGCTCTCTATGGAGTCGGGAATCGTCTCGGCAAAGCGTTTGGCGATGGTGTCACCCAGCGCCTCGGCGCGGCGCGCGTCTTCGCCCGACAATAGGGCGGCGAATTCCTCGCCGCCCATGCGGGCCAGGACGACACCGGAACCCAGTACGCTTTGGGCGATTTCCGCGAAGGACTTCAGAACCATGTCGCCGATGTGGTGGCCGTAGGCGTCATTGATCGATTTGAAGCGATCCAGGTCGAACGCTAGCACGGAAATCGGCCTGTTCTCCGGTCTGCCGTTGATGATCTTCGTCCCTTGTTCGAAAAACCATTTCCGGTTGCCAAGACGGGTTAGGTAATCCGTTTGGGATTCACGCAAGAGCTGGCCGTGGGTTTCGTCGCGGATGAGCTTCAGCAGAGCCATGGGCAAGATGACCGAATAGAGAACGCCTTCGTAGATGGTGATTTTGCCGGCCAGTGTTTGCACTGCCTGCCCGTATGTGGCCGCCATCCAGGGTAGGGCGAGGGCACGAGCGGCATACAGCAATGCGTGGATGCCCGTCGCGCCTGCGACGATATATCGCGAACGCAACGTCCCCATCCCGTCGCATTTCAGTATCTCCCAGGCCATCATGGCATTTGCGATGGCGATCGGAATCGAACTGACGTAGCTCCAAACGGTTTCTTGCCTTTGCGGATCCCACGCTGCCCACACCAGCGCCATCCCCATCCACAAGAGCACGGAGACGAGGCGATGTCGCCGGCCGCTCAAAGAGGCGACCCCGCCCAGCACCAATAGATAGCCGCTCAGGATGATGAGGTTGCTGATGGCCGAGCCGATGGAGCCGGGCAGGCTGTGGCGCAGCAGCGCTGCCGCGCAACCGAGCGCCAGCGTTGCGAATCCTGCCGCTAGAATACGCAGGGCCTTGCTGCGCCCCGGATTGGTCCGATGCTCCCAGAACAGCATCCCGCCGCTGGCGAGCAGAGTTCCGATGGCAAGGAGGTAAAGGGTATGAAGGTCGACGTACATCCCGAATTTGAAAACAGTGCGCCAGCGTGACGCGGTAACAACCGGAGTTTAATTGACAGCGAGGTGATGTGGTGCATTTCGGCAGATGCCTGACGGCATAACGCCGCGCGAGCTCATGGCTGGCCGATTTTCTCGGTGTTCTAGGTACTTATACCTAGCCTTGGGTTTTTTCTTGACGTGGGACATTCGGCATGAATAGAATATCTTTAATTCCCATATGTGTGAATTAAAGATCGTCCGACTGATATTCAGGAAACTTCCATGTCCCATAGCTTCAATCCCAACCTGCATAAATGGAAAGACCTGCCGCCGCAGCGTGTTGCAGGCACTGGCTACATTGAAATTCCCGGCAAGGCCGAAAACCTGCGTTGGCAGACCCGCAACTGCGCGCCTTCGCAGTACGAGAATGAATTGGCCGACGCCCTCGAGAAGGCGTACGAAGCCGGGGCGAAAACCGCGGAGGAAATCGTCAAGGGCCTTAATGCGCAGAATTTCAAGTCGCGGGCCGGCCATGCCTGGACCGTGGCGTTTTTCGAATCGGAAATGGCCATTCTTGGCTATTAGCAAGCCGTGGCCGATTGTCCAGCAGGCTTGGCCGCGAACGAACGCAGAGCCCGGCCATGGACGCGCAAGCCAGCCAGGCGGAATCACAGTTCCAGCACATCAGTCCCTACCCGCACACACTCTTTTGGAGCAAGCCTCATGAATACATTCGCCACGCGCTTCTGTATGGTTTTTGCCGGTTTAACCCTGACGTTGGCTGCGGCATCGGCGCAGGCGGCCGATCTGCAAAAGGTCACCTACCTGTTGCCGGCGCCTTCCAGCCTGCCGGCTTTTGCGCCGTGGATGCTGGCCAAGCAGCGCGGCTACTATGCCGCCGAAGGCCTGGACGTCAATTTCATCATGGCCAAGGGCGGCGCCGACGTGGCCAAGCAGGTGGGTGCGGGCAATGCGCCCTTTGGCGGAGGGGTGGGCGATACGCCGATCATCGTCAGGGCCAATGGCATCCCCATCAAAGAGGTAGCGGTATTGGGCGGTTCCTCGTTCATGCATTTGGCCATCAACAAGGACTCGGGTGTTCAGTCCGTGGCGCAACTGAAAGGAAAAACCATCGGGGCCATGTCCTATTCGGACACCACGTATTACGCGCTGCTGGGCATGTTGAAAGCCAACGGCCTGGAAAAGTCGGACGTCGACATCCAGGCGACCGGCCCCTCCGTGTGGAAGCTGTTCGCCGACAAGAAGATTCCCGCTCTGGCCTCGATTCCCGAATGGACCATCAACGCCGAACTGGCGGGCGTGAAGGTAGACATTATTCCCGCCGACAAATACTTTAAAAGCATGGCCCAGGCCATCCTGGTTTCGGACAAGACCATCAAGGAAAATCCCGCGCTGGTACGCGGCTTTGTTCGCGCCACCCTGAAAGGTCTGCGGGACATCGTCCAGGACCCCGCGTCGGCGGCTGCGGACTATGTCAAGGCCATTCCCGCCTATCAGGGCAAGGAAGACTACGTCCTGCGCGTATTCAAGCTCTACAACAAGCTGGTGTACACCGGCCAAAGTCGGCTTGGCGAAATCGATTCGAAGCGCCTGGGCGCCTTGCAGGACTTCTACGTCAAAGAGGGCATCGTTCCCAAGGCAACGCCGCTGAACGACTTGTACACCAACGAGTTCATTCCGGCCAAATGATTGACGGCCACTATTGAGCACTATTTTTCAGTCAGGTAGATTCAAATGAATAAATACACGACAATCGATGCAGCAGCTCAGGCTGCCGCATTGGTGGAAAAGGGCCTTCGCAATTTCTGGTATCCCGTTGCGCCCAGTTATATGGTTTCCGACACGCCCATCGGCATTACACGGCTTTCCGAGGAAATCGTGGTTTGGCGCGATAAAGACGGCAGCATCCACGCTACCGAAGACCGCTGCCCGCACAGGGGGGCCAGGTTGTCCCTGGGCTGGAATCTGGGCGAGCGCATCGCATGCTGGTACCACGGCGTGGAGGTCAACGGCATGGGCGTCGTGGCGGATGTGCCCGCCATGGACAGGTGTTCGCTAAGGGGCAAGCACTGCATCAAGTCTTACCCCGCCGTCGAATCCAGCGGCGCCATTTTCCTGTGGTTTGGCGACGATGCGGGAACGCCGGTTACGCCGTTCGAGCTTCCGCAGGAAATGACCGGCGACGAATTTTCCGGCTTCTTGAGCATGCAAAATTGGGAGTGCAATTACCGCTATGCCATCGACAATGTCATGGACCTTATGCATGGCCGGTATTTGCACGCGTCGTCGCATTCCATGGCCGAGGGCGACAAGCGTGCCGAAATGGTCATCAAGCCCACGGAAACCGGCCTGCTGTTCGAAAAGACCGGCCAGCGCGGCGTCAATTTCGACTGGGTGGAATTCGGCCAGACTGCCAGCCTGTGGCTGCGCCTGGCCGTGCCGTACCAGAAAAAGTACGGGGGTGGCGAATTCTTGATCGTCGGCTTTGCCACCCCCGTCGATGAACGCCGCTGCCAGGTTTACTTTTGGCGCATCAAGAAAGCGCAGGGGCTCGACCGCAATATCTGGCGGTTTTTGTACCGCAACCGCCTGGAGGGGCTGCATTGGGATGTGGTGGAGCAGGATCGCCTCATTCTGGAAACCATGGTGCAGAATGCGCGCAGCAAGGAAAACCTGTATCAGCACGACGCGGGCCTGATGCGGGTGCGGCGCGTGATGGAGCAGGCCGCGTTGGCGCAGGTGCAAAATGCCGAACGCGCCAAAGAGTCACTGAGCGCTTAAAGGCTCTAAGCCGCAGGTAAAGGCGCGCCCAGGCCGCGCATCAATATTTTCGTGGCGAAATCTATGTAGCGCCTCGTCAGTTCGCTGCGGTCGAGCTCGTCGCCGAACATCAGTTGCAGCAAGGGCTGCGAGGTCGCAAAGAATATGCAGGATCCAAGCATCATGATGTGCAGGAAGCGTGGATCCATTTCGCGGCCGACGTCATCCACTTCGGCGGAGTCGATCAGTACCCTGGTCAGGGCCAGCCCCCGGTCGACAATGTTTTGCGATATGCTCGCGCGCGCCTCGCCGCCGTTTTTCGCGGCGATTTCGGCGTAGTAGATTTCCTTGAATACCAACTGCGCGAACTGCGGCATTTCGTGCATGATGTCGATCAAGAGATCCAGGCGCTTTTTTATTTTTTCTTCCAGCGTGCCTTCTTGATGAAACATGGCCTGGCTTCGGCCTTGAAGCTCGCTGACCACCTGATAGGCAATGGCCTTGAGCAAGCCGGTTTTATCGGAAAAATAATATCGTATCAATGCCCGATCGACTTTGGCGTTGGCGGCAACCTCCGCCAGCGTAAGCTGTTCGGGCGTTTTGCCATGCAGTAGCGCAATGGCGGAAGCCAGAATCGATTCGCGGCCGACAGAGTTGCTTTCGGAAGGACGTCCGGCGTTGCGGCGTGTAGCTTTGACGGCGGTTTTTTTTGGCGGACTGGGGGGAGACATGGGATTGGTTTTCTGGCCGGTCCGCTGGCGCGCCATCTGGCACGCCAGCGCCATTCATGGTCAGTGATTGGGCAAGCCGCCCAGTTTACGGCTGATCCACAGCGCCGCCAGGGTGCAGGTTGCCCCGGAAAGAAGGTACAGGCCTACATAGCCCACGCCCAGGTAGGCGGCCAGCATCAGCGCCACCAGCGGAGCGAAACCGGCGCCCAGCAACGAGCTGAGATCGGCGGAGAAGTGAGCGCCGGTATAGCGGAATTCGCGGCGGAAGCTGGCGGTGACCACGCCTGAGGATTGGGCATGCGAGAAGCCCAGCAGGGCGAATCCGATGATGATGAAGAGATAGCTTTCGAAGTCGCTGCCCGACAGCAGAACGGCTGTCCATCCACTGTAGACGGCAATGAGAATGGCGAACAGGCCCAGCGTAAGACGCCGCCCCAGGCGGTCGGCGATGCGCCCCGACACCAGCATGCAGGGAATGGCCACCAGCGCGCCGATGATTTGCACCATAAGAAAGTGAGTCGGAGATTGCCGGGTGTACAGCAAGGCCCACGAAAGCGTGAAGAGTGTGACGAGGTTGAGCAGGGCGTAGCTGGCCAGCGGCGCGAAAGCGCCCAATGCTACGTATCTGCCTTGCGAGCGCAGCAGCCCGCCCACCAAGGCGGGCGCGAGGTCGCGCTGCTTGAATTCGGATGTGTATTCGGGACTGACGACGATGCGCAGGCGGGCGAACAAAGCCACCACATTGACGGCGAAGGCCGTGAAGAACGGATAGCGCCATCCCCAGCTGTAGAACTCTTCATACGAAAGGCTGGACCACAAATACGCGAACAGGCCGGCCGCGACGATGAAGCCGATGGGAGCGCCCAGTTGGGGAATCGATGCATACCAGCCGCGGCTGTTGGGGGGGGCTTTGATGGCGAGCAGGGAGGCCAGGCCGTCCCAACTGCCGCCCACGGCAAAGCCCTGGCCCAGGCGCAGAACGCACAG
Organism: Eoetvoesiella caeni; assembly: GCA_040391725.1. Taxonomy (GTDB): domain Bacteria; phylum Pseudomonadota; class Gammaproteobacteria; order Burkholderiales; family Burkholderiaceae_B; genus Eoetvoesia; species Eoetvoesia caeni_A. Next base: position 6,043 of record JBEBXF010000137.1, read on the forward strand.
CGCCGCGATCGACGCGTAGCCGAGGGACTCATAGCCTGGCAGGAAGGCGACGCCCACCGTGGCCGAACCCAGCACGAACAAGGCGATGGTCAGCGTGGTGGTGCGCCCGAAACGCCGCTGTATGGGCACGAACAGCAGCGAGCCCAATGGCTGCGCAAGAAATCCCAAAGCGAATATCGCAAAGGAATAGAACATGCCGTCTGCCTGGCTGGCGAAGGGGAAAAACACTTTCGGGAACACCAGCGCGCAGGCGATGCCGAACACGAAGACGTCGAAGAAGCTGGCGGTGCGGCCGACCACGACGCCGACGGAGATGTCGCTGGGCTTGAGGTGTTGTGCGTGAGTGGGGCCGGATGGTGCGAAGCCGTTTGGAGTGGCGGGTTGCGCGGGGTTGGTAGACATGGTGTCTCCGAAGAAAAAACTCGCCAAATCAAAAAAAGTTGCGAGACTGCCTTTAAGATTACTATAAAATAAACGGGTTTTCTCTATTCGTCGCAGGTTTTCTACCATGCTGGTGAAACATTTTTGTCGGTTTCTGCTTCTTCCCATCATGCTCATGCTGGGGGGCTGCGAAAAGTTAGTGTTGCTCAATCCCGACGGCTACGTAGCGCTCCAGCAAAGCGGCACCATGGTCAGCACCACTCTCATCATGGCGCTCATCATAGTGCCGGTACTCATTGCCATTGCCATCATCGCCTGGCGGTATCGCTCCTCGAACAAACACGCGCACTACGATGCCAAGTGGGATCACTCTCCGCAGCTCGAACTGGTGGTGTGGGCGGTTCCCCTGCTGATCATCATTGCGGTGGGCGCGGTCAGCTGGACCGGAACCCATCAACTCGATCCCTACCGTCCGCTCGACAAAATCTCCCACGAAAAGCCCGTGCCGGCCGACCTGAAGCCTCTGGAAGTGGAAGTGGTTTCGCTGCAATGGAAGTGGCTATTTTTCTATCCCGACTACGGCATCGCCACCGTCAACGAGCTGGCGGCGCCGGTCGACGTGCCCATCCACTTCAAGCTTACCTCCGACACGATGATGGACTCGTTCTTCGTGCCGACCCTGGCCGGTCAGGTCTATGTCATGCCGGGCATGCAAACCGTCCTGCACGGCGTCATCAACAAGCCGGGCGAATACAAGGGCTTTTCGGCCAACTACAGCGGGGCGGGCTTTACCGACATGCGCTTCGTCTTCCATGGCATGAGTCAGCAGGATTTCAGCCAATGGGTGGAGAAGGTTCGCGCCAGCGGGCAAACCCTGGATCGTACGGCTTACAACCAGCTTAAGCAGCCGACCCGGGCTGAACCCATACACTACTATGCCCATTTCGGCTCCGATCTTTACCAGCGCATTCTCAACCGTTGCGTCGATCCCGGCCAGATGTGCATGGATCACATGATGGCCTCGGACACCATGCATCATGGCTCGATGAAACCGGCCTCCGCGCACGACGCGGCGATGCATTGAACTGTCTACCTGGAATGCACACTATGCCTGACCGCTCCGAAATCCTGAATTTTCTTCTTGGGCGCCTGACGCTCAATTCCCTGCCGCTGGACAACACCATCGTGGTGGCCACCTTCGTCGTGGTGGCCGTGATCGGCGTATGCCTACTGGCGTTCATCACCAAGAAGCGCTATTGGGGCTATTTGTGGAGCGAGTGGTTCACCAGCGTCGACCACAAGAAGCTGGGCATCATGTACATGATCCTCGGCACGGTGATGCTGCTGCGCGGGTTTTCCGACGCCATCATGATGCGCGCCCAGCAGGCTGTCGCCTTCGGCGACAACATGGGCTACCTGCCGCCGCATCATTACGACCAGATTTTCTCGGCCCATGGCTCGATCATGATTTTCTTCGTGGCCATGGCCTACATCGTGGGCCTGATGAACTACGTGATGCCGCTGCAGCCAAGGCGGCACCCGCTGCTTCCTCCCAGTTTGTGGAT
>JBEBXF010000138.1:0-7981 GCA_040391725.1 Eoetvoesiella caeni
CCAGGCCCTGCTTCTTGTAGAAGCCGCCTTCGTAGGCGGTAATCGCCTGGGCGTCGTCCATGACGCGCAGATAGCCGACCTTGAACTTGTCGGCGGCGACGGCCTGGCCCGCCATGGCAAAGGCGGCGACAACGAAGGGGATCAATAAACGGGCGAATTTCATGCTTCAATTTCCTCTAATGCGGTTTCATCTAATTCGACATGGATTCCGAGCAGGCTCAGGATCTCGCGGCGCATGGCGGCAAACTCGGACAGATCGTGAGTTTTTTCGTGATGCGCCAGATTGAATTCTTTAAGTACGGTGGCCGGCCGCGAGCTGAACACCAGGATGCGGTCGGCCAGGAACAGGGCCTCGTCCACATCGTGGGTAACCAGCAGCACCGTGGGCCCGGCTTCGCGGATGAGCTGGCGCAGCGCGTCTTGCAGCGTCATGCGGGTCAGCGCATCCAGGGCGCCGAAGGGCTCGTCCAGCAGCAAGGTCTTGGGATGCGAAATAAACGCCCTGGCCAGGGCCGCGCGCTGGCGCATGCCGCCGGAGATCTGGTGCGGGTAATAGTTTTCGAAGCCTTTCAGGTTGACTTTTTCGAGCCAGCCGCGTGCTTCGCGCTGCGCCTGCTGTTTGTCCACCTTTTGGAATTCCAGCGCCAGGGCGACGTTCTGCACCAGGGTGAGCCACGGGTAAAGCGCGTTTTCCTGGAACATGAGTGTGCGCTCGGGATCCGGGCCGTAAACCGGCTTGCCGTCGACCAGGAACTCGCCCTTGCTGGGTTTTTCCAGGCCGGCGGCGATGTGCAGCAGCGTGGACTTGCCGCAGCCCGAGGGGCCCACCAGGGCGACGAGCTCGCCGTCCTGGATTTCCCGGCTGAAGTTCTGGATGACCTGGAGTCCGGAGAAGTTTTTTTCTATATTCTTGAAAGACAGCTTCATGGGGATTGATTTACAAAAAAGTTATATGAAACTGTACGGCAGCGCAAAATGCCCAACAAGAATTTTTATCTTCTTTGTTTATTTCTTTTTGTTATATGCAAAAAAGCGCAGTGAATTTGCGGGGATGCCGCGAAGGGCAGGTTTGGCGTCCTGGTTGGAATACGCGCATGCGCTGTATTTTTGCAACGCAGAAGGGATCACGGCATGAGCAAATGGCGCCTATGCGGGTTATATGGGGCTGGCGGTGTGTTGGGCATGGCGGGCCAGCAGCGCGAACAACTGGCTCTTGAAGCTGATGCCAAGCCGGGCGAAGGCGCGGTTGCGGTAGGTGATGACGGTGGGGCGGCTCAAGCCCATGTCGGCGGCGATGCCGTCGTAGGTCATGCCTTGCAAAAGACGTGCGCAGACATCCAGTTCGCGCGGGCTCATGCCGGTGTCCTCCAGGAAGCGCCGGCTGGCGGGCGTGGCCAGGCTCGCCTGGGCGGCGTCCGCGCCCAGGCCTTGCGCGGGGGCGGGCGCGCTTAAATCGATATGGCGCTCGATGCCGGTGAACAGGATGGGCGCCAGGTTTTCGAACCGGCCCAAATGGCGATCGGTATAGCTGGCCTGGTCTTCATGGGTATAGAGATTGACGCTGGTGACCGAACCATCGGGCTCGTTGCGCGATATGGACAGGCGCTCGCAAAGATGGTTACGGGTATAGATCATCTCGCGGTGCCGGGGGTTCTTGAATTCGTCCGCGCGCAGATGCTGCAACATAAGCTGGCCATGCTGGCGGTTGGCGCGCACGGTTTCGAACGAGCGGTCTTCCAGATAGATTTGATTCTGATAAGCCTGGAAGCATTTCAGCGTGACGTCGGGCCGCTGAAAGCTGTGTGAAAGCAGCAGAACCGGAGGCTGGTCGGCCCAGGTGCGGTAGACGCTCCAGGAGCCCACGGGGAGCAGCTGGTTTACCTGGGCCAGCACGGCATCGCTGAACGAGTTTTGGCCGACCTGGGCGAGCAGCTCGATGGCGCATTGCTGGATGTCGGGTTGGGCGGCGCAGCCGGCCTGCCAGGTTCTCATTGTCTGTCTCCGGTCGAACCATGTCCTTCTTTTTGATGACACGCGTGTGCCGATGTGCTTGCTACCATCGAAACCCAATGCTGGCGGGCTGTCCGCCAAGCGTGATTCATCAATTATAAGTTCTGGAGACAAAAATGAAATTGCCGCAAACATTGCGCCGCTCAGTGCTGGCACTGGCGTTTCTCGTGGCATTGCCCTTGACGGCCAGCGCCGACATCAATGTCGGCGTCATCTTGTCGTTGACCGGGCCGGGCGCTTCGCTGGGCCAGCCCGAGCAAAATGCCGTCAAGCTGTGGCCGGCCAGCATCGCCGGCGAAAAGCTCAACGTCACGGTGCTCAACGACGGCACGGACGTCAGCAATGCCTCCAAGGCGGCCTCGAAGCTCATCGCGGAAAACAACGCCGACATCATCATCGGCTCCAGCCTGACGCCTCCGAGCCTGGCCATTACCGAGGTGGCGGCGCAGGCCGGAACCCCGGTGATTTCGCTGGGCGGCGGCAGCGCCATTGTCGAGCCTCAGGAGGGCAACAAGAAATGGGCCTTCAAGGTCAGCGCGCCCGAAAAATACGCGGTTCAGCTCATCTTGCAGCATATGCAAAAACACAAGGTCGCCAAGGCCGGGCTGATTTCCATTACCACGGCCTACGGCGAGGGCTTCGTCAAGACCTTCGAACAGATGGCGCCTTCGTACGGTGTCAAGACCACCAGCGTGGAGCGCTATAACCAGACCGACCAGAGCGTCATCGCGCAAATCAGCAAGCTGGTTTTGCAAAAGCCCGACGCGGTGTTCGTCATCAGCGCGGGGACGCCCGGCGCCTTGCCGCAAATCGAGCTTAAAAAGCGCGGCTACAAGGGGCTGGTGTACCAAACGCAGGGCGTGGCCAACAACGATTTCCTGCGCGTGGGCGGCAAGGACGTCGATGGGGCGTACATTGCGCTTTCGCCCTTGATGGTGGCGTCGCAACTGGATGCGTCCAACCCCATACGCGAGCGGGCCATGGCCTTCAACAAGCTGTTCGAAGACCATAACGGCCCCGGCAGCGCCTCGATTTTCGCCGCCTCGGCCTGGGACGCCATGCTTATCCTGGAGCATGCCGTACCGCAGGCCCTGAAAAAGGCCAAGCCCGGAACCCCCGAGTTTCGCGCCGCGTTGCGCAGCGCCATCGAGAACAGCCGCGATGTCGTGACCTCGACCGCCGTGTACAACTTCAGCGACAAGGATCATAACGGGGTCGATGAGCGCTCGCAGGTGATTGCCCACATAGAAAACGGCAAGTGGGTGTACGTGAAGTAAGCGTTCATGGCGCGGGAAGGCGGGCGCGGGCGGCCATCCGGCGGCTTGCGCCTTGCGGGTGTTTCAGGAAATGTCTCGAGGAGTTGCAGTGGGCGTAGCAAATGACAAAGCCATCTGGCAGGCGGAAACCGAAGGCGTGGAGCTGTTGGACCTGACCATAGGCGATATGTTCGATCAGGTGGCGCAGGCGGTGCCTGATCGGGAAGCGGTGGTGTACGACTATCCTGAACTGGATATGGCGGTGCGCCTGGACTACCGCGCCTTCCAGGCGGAAGTGAACCGGCTGGCCAAGGGCGTGCTGGCGCTTGGCATCCAGGCGGGCGACAAAGTGGCGGTGCTGGCGCCGAACATTCCCGAATGGCTGCTGCTTGAAATGGCCCTGGCCAAGACCGGCGCGGTTCTGGTGACCGTGAATACGGGATACCGCGCGGCCGAGCTGGAGTATTTGCTGCGCAACGGCGACATACATACGTTGTTCACGGTGCCCGAATACCGCAACAATTCGTTCATCGACGCGTTGCACGGCCTGCTGCCCGAGCTGAGTCGATGCCGCGATCCGCGCCATGATCTATTGCGGGCCGAGGCCTTGCCGCGCTTGCGTCGTGTCGTGCTCATGCGCGCCGGAACCCCGCAGCCAGGCTGCCTGCCGTTCGACGACGTGCTCGCCATGGGCGATGCGATCGGCGACGAGCCGCTACGAGCGCGCCAGGCGGGAGTCAAGCCGGGGGATGTCGTGCAGATCCAGTACACCAGTGGCACCACGGGCCATCCCAAAGGGGTCATGCTGACTCATCACAGCACGTTGAACAATGCCTATCTGACGGCGCGCAGGGCTGGACTGGCCGATGGCGAGCGGTTCCTGGCCTGCATGCCGCTGTTTCACACGGCGGGCTGCGTGGTGAATGTGCTGAGCACGCTGCTGAACCGCGGCACCCTCGTCATGGGGGTGTACTTCGATGCGCGCAAGATGCTGGAATTGATCGACGCCGAGAAGCCGTCCATCATCAATATGGTGCCCACCATGCTCATCGCCATGCTGGCCGATACGCTTTTCCAGCAAGGCCGGTTCAATACCCGCAGCATCACCAAGATGCTGACCGGGGGCACGTCGATTCCGGTGGTGCTGATCGAAGAAGTGCAGCGGCGCATCGGCGGCAATCCCATGATCGTCCTGGGCCTGACCGAGACCAGTCCCATCGTGTGCCAGACCTTGCCCGGCGACAGCTTCGAACTCAAGTCGGCGACCGTCGGCCAGCCCCTGCCGCATACCAGCGTCAAGGTGGTCGATCAGGCGACGGGCGAGATCGCGGGTTTCAACCGGCCGGGCGAGCTGATGGTCAAGGGTTATCTTGTCATGCAGGGCTATTACCAAATGCCGGACAAGACCGCGGAAACCATCGATGCCGAAGGCTGGCTGCATACCGGCGACCTGGGCATGATGGACGAGCAGGGCTATGTGCGGGTGATCGGCCGTCTCAAGGACATGATCATTCGCGGCGGCGAAAACATCTATCCCGTCGAGATCGAGGAATTCCTGCTGGGACACGAGGCGGTGGAGCAGGCCGCGGTGGTGGCCGTGCCCGACGACTACATGGGCGAGGAGGCGGCTGCGGTGCTGCGCCTGGTCGACGGCGCCAGCCTGGACGAAGACGTGTTGCGCCAATATTGCCGCGCCCGCATCAGCCGCCACAAGGTGCCCAAGTATTTTCTTTTCGTCGACGAGTTTCCTTTGACGGCCAGCGGGAAATTCCGCAAAAATGTCTTGCGCGGCATGGCGCTGACGATGCTGGGACTGCAGAAAAAGGAGAGTGACTGATGGCTGGCGGAAACCCCGAACGGGAAGACTCCGTGCTTCTTTACGAGAAGACCGGACACATTGCGCAGGTCACATTCAACCGGCCGGCGGCCCGGAATGCGCTGAGCCCGGAGCTGCTGTGCCGCTTTGCCGACGCGCTGCTCGATTTCCAGGCCGACGAGGCCATGCGGGTGCTGATCATTACGGGCGCCGGCACGCAGGCATTTTGCGCCGGCGGCGATCTGGGCCTGACCTTGCCGCTGTTGACGGGCGATCGCAAGCCGCAAACCGAATGGGATCACCGCCTGCTGGACGATCCCGGCGTGCTGGCGACAACCACCTTGCGTGGCTTTCCTTTGTACAAGCCCGTGATTGCCGCCGTCAACGGCATTTGCGTGGCGGCCGGCGCCGAGCTGCTGCTGGCCACCGACATCCGCGTGGCCTCGAACGAGGCGCGTTTTGCCTGGCCCGAAGTGCAGCGCGGCCTGATTCCCTTTGCCGGTTCCTTGGCCCGCCTGCCCAGGCAGCTTTCGCATTGCCAGGCCATGGAGCTGCTGCTGACCGGCTCGGCGATCGACGCGCAAAAGGCCTTGCAATGGGGGCTGGTGAACTATGCCGTGCCCGGCCCCGAAGTCCTGCCCCTTGCGCGCAAACTGGCCCAGGGCCTGGCGGCCAATGCGCCGGTGGCCTTGGCCGAAATCAAGAAAACCGCCGTGCAGTCGGCGGGCTTGCCGCTGCCCGAGGCCTTCGCCCTGGAAGACGCCAGCTATCATCGCGTCATGGCGACCGAGGATGCCAGGGAGGGGCCCCGGGCGTTCATCGAAAAGCGCCCCGCCGTGTACAAGGGCAAGTAGTCGTCCATGGAAAGGCCTAGGCCGGAGGCGGTTTGCAGGCATGTCGGGCAGCCGCGAGCCGCTGTTCATCTCGTATTGAAGGAAGGCAGGGATTCATGTTGAACCTGAATGGAAAAGTGGCCGTCGTGACCGGCGGCGGCAGAGGATTGGGACTGGCGGTTTCCAAGGCCCTGGCCAAGGCTGGCGCGGCCGTCGTCGTCAACGACCTCGAGGCCGATGTGGCGCAGCAGGCCGTGGAGGCCATACTTGCCGAGGGCGGCAAGGCGGTGGCTCAGGCCGCCGCCATCGGTTCGTCGCAGGCGGCCCAGCTTTGCGTCGATGCGGCGGTGGAGCGGTTCGGCCGCCTGGACATCATGTGCGCCAATGCGGGCATATTGCGCGACAAGGTCTTGTGGAACATGACCGACGACGATTTCGACCTGGTCGTCGAAACGCACTTGCGCGGCACGTTCACCTGCGCCCGCGCCGCCGTGCGGCGATTCCGCGAGCAGGGCGATGGCGGCCGCCTGTTGCTGGTTTCTTCGCTGGCCGGGCAGCGCGGCAATTTCGGGCAAACCAATTATGCGGCGGCCAAGGCCGGCATTGCCGCCATGGCGCGCACCTGGGCGCTGGAATGCGCGCGCTTCGGCGTCACGGTCAATGCGGTGCTGCCCACGGCCATGACGCAAATGGTGGCCACCATTCCTTTCATGCAGCCTTACGTAAAACTCGTCGAGCAGGGGCATGAACTGCCGCCCGAGATTCGCCTGGGCATGGGAATGGGGCGGCCCGAAGACGTGGCGCCCCTGTTTGTATTCCTGGCTTCGCAGGCGGCCCGGGAAATCACCGGTCAATGCATCGGTCTGGGCGGCGGCAAGCTGGCTTTGTGGAGCCATCCCCAGGAGATTCGCGCCGCCTACAGCGATTCGGGCTGGACGGCCGAAAAAATCGCGCAGCTCTGGTCCAGCTCGGCAGGGCAGGAACTCGAATCGTTCGGCATCCCTTCCATCGCGCCGCCGCAGCCTGAATGAAAGCAACTAGTCCTTGGCCAGGCTCACGTCGACGGGCTTGGCGCCAAGCAGCGTCGTCAAGACCGACGGAGCAAGGCTGATCAGGTAGCCGCGCCGTCCTCCGTTCAAGTAGATGACCGGGTAGTCCAGCAGCGAGGCCTGCACCCACACCGGCATTTTCTTGCGCGTGGCAAACGGCGAGGTGCCGCCCACCTGGTAGCCCGAGTTCTTCTGGGCGATTTCGGGCGTGCACGGGCCGACTTTCTTGGCGCCGATCTGGCGCGCCAGGTTCTTGGTGGAGACTTCGCAATCGCCGTGCATGAGGATGATGAGCGGATGGCCGTGTTCGTCTTCCATGATCAGCGTCTTGGCGACCTGGTGCGGATCCACGCCCAGTTGCCGCGCCGACTCGAGCGCCCCGCCGTGTTCGACGTAGTCGTAGGGGTGCTCGTCGAAGGCGACGCGCTGGCGCTTGAGCCATTGCGTGGCCGGTGTTTCCGAAATGTGTTTGTCTTTTGGCATAGACCTGGCTTGTGCAAGTTGCAGAAATTGCGGCGGGGCGGTGTTTTTTGCCGCCGGGCCGCCCCAAGGCAAAAAGCGCCCCCTCGGGGGGCAGCAAGCCGCGTCAGCGGCGCAGCGTGGGGGCTTTTCAACCGCGGGGGTGGTGCATGGCATGCAGGGCCTTCAGCCGTTCGCGCGCAACGTGAGTATAAATCTGCGTGGTCGATATGTCCGCGTGGCCCAGCAGCATTTGCACGACGCGCAGATCCGCGCCGTGATTCAGCAGATGGGTGGCGAAGGCATGGCGCAAGACATGGGGCGACAGCGGCGTGTGGATGTCGGCTTGCGCGGCGTATTTCTTGATGATGTACCAGAATGCCTGGCGGGTCATGGCGGCGGCGCGGGCCGTGACGAACAGGGCGTCGCAGCGTCGCGCGCCCAGCAGCGCCACGCGGGCCTGGGTCAGGTACCGGTCTATCCAGTGCGCCGCCTCGGCGCCCAGCGGCACCAGCCTGTCCTTGCCGCCCTTGCCCATATTGACGCGCACCACGCCTT
>JBEBXF010000139.1:0-7947 GCA_040391725.1 Eoetvoesiella caeni
TTTCCTGGTTGCGGGCCCGATCTGGCAAGGCGTGGTGCTGATCCTCTTCGGGGTTCTGGTCATCGGACTGGTCGACAACATCCTGCGTCCGCTGCTGGTGGGCAAGGACACCAAAATGCCCGACTACGTCGTGTTGATTTCGACGCTGGGCGGGCTGGCGACTTTCGGTCTCAATGGCTTTGTCATCGGCCCGCTGATCGCCGCCCTGTTCATCGCCGTCTGGGATTTGTTTCCGACCGCCCGCACGCAGACACGAGAATAGGCGCCGCGCAAAAGCCGCTAAAATTGTTCATGAACGGTTCTTTTTCCGACATATTCATCTAACTACGCAATTATTTTCAATTTACACGCGTCATTGGGGTAAAACGCCATGGACGATGCGTGCCATCTTGTATATCATTGTGTAACTTTTTAATCGTATTTGTTTGACCTTTTGTGCCGCTACGCAATATGAACACCGCCATTTCCCAATCCCCGGCCGAAGTCGATGACCCCCATGCCATCACTTCGCCTCTGGAAATCCTGGGCATATTGCGCTCCATCGAAAAAAACAAAACCTTGGTACGCGCGCACGCCCAGCGGCCGAACAGTACATTCATCACCACGCTGCTGGAAATCCGCCCGGAACAAAAAGCCATAGTTCTGGACAGCGCCCCCCAGGAGAGCCTGAACCAGCGCCTCATCACCGCGGGCGAAGCCCTATGCGAGGCCTCGCTCGACAACGTAAACATCCGCTTCAACGCCGTCAATATCCACTTGGAAACCCTGGACGGCAAGCCGGCGCTCGCGGCCGATTTTCCCGCTCAGCTTACCCGCATCCAGCGGCGCAATTCCTTTCGCATCAGCACGCCCATTGCCAACCCTGTGCAATGCCGCATCACGCACGACAACAAAGCAATCCTGCTGACTCTCGACGACATCAGCGCCTCGGGCCTGGGCGCGTTCGACGACCGGCAGCAACTGGCGCCCGCCCCCGGTCAAACGTACAAAAACTGCGTCATCAATCTGCCCAACATCGGCCCAGTCAGCATCGATCTTTGTGTCGCCTACACCGAACAATTCGAAACGCCCACAGGCACGGTTCGCCAACGCATTGGATTTTCGTTCGTCAACCTTCCCGGCGCCGTAGCCAATGCGGTGCAGCGGTACGTCAGCGCGCTGGAGCGCGAACTTATCGCCAAACGAAAAGGATTTGCATAAGTCCGGACTAGGCTTCCGGCCATGAGCGGCGCAAGCCCGCCGCCCTGTCAGGCGCGCCGCCATTCAGGGCTGCGTAGCCCCAGCCTTGCATAGCGTCACCCTGTACATCGTCTTTTTTTACTGTTATTTTTACGAATTTTACATAATTTACAGGTGGGTAATTCATGAAAACCCCTGAGTACCTTTTGGAGCGAGACAACCTGCAGCCTTACATCCTGACGTCGCCCCCCGATATCCTGGATGTCCTGCAGTCGCTCCGAAACCGCGCTACCACGCTGCGCTCATACATAGAACCCGCTTCCCAAACAGCCAACACCTTCCTGCTCGACCTCAACATCCGCAACAATGCCTTGGTCTTGAGCATGGAACGAACGGAGTCCGAGGTGGCCGGCGAAGACTTTCTTGCCGCTCAAAGCGCGCTCACTGAAGCCTCGCTGGGCACCAGCCACGTGCAATTCCTCGGCCAGCAAGCCGCCCCGTACGACAGCGAAAAATACACCGCCATACGGCTGCCCATTCCTTCGCAGCTATTGCACGTACAGCGCCGCGACAACTACCGCATGATGGTTCCCGTGACCAACCCCGTGCAATGCACGATCTCGCCGGGATCCAGTAAAAAGCCGTTTACCGTTTCCGTTGAAGACATCAGCGGAGGCGGCGTTTGCCTGGCCGACAACAATCAGGAAATCGACCACGTCGTCGGTAAAATCTACCCCGACTGCAGCATCGACCTGCCGGGCGTCGGAACCATTACCGTCACGTTGCAGCTGGCCCACGTTACCCCGCAACCCGGCCTGGCCGGCCACCCCCGCTATATGCGCGTCGGCTGCGCCTTCGTCCAAGCCAATGGGGCCACCATCTCGATGGTTCAACGCTACATTACACAATTGGAACGCGAAGAAATCGCCCGCAAGCGAGGCTTTATCTAAGCCGCGGACCGGCATTCTGTTTGCCAAGCGCGGCCACGATAGCGGCGCAAAAAAGATTATGGGGCGCTTTCGCCGCACAGCCGGCCAAGAATATGTATAATAGCTGGCTTAGCTTTTAAGCTGCTTGTTACTATTGCAGCGCCGCTTTGGCAGGAAGATTGAAGAAGGTAAAAAGCTAAGGCCAAAGCTAAAAGCCGATGTAGCTCAGTTGGTAGAGCAGCTCATTCGTAATGAGAAGGTCGAGGGTTCGACTCCTTTCATCGGCACCAGTTATACGTAAAAACCCCGTAAATCATTGATTTACGGGGTTTTTTATTTAAACGCAGAGACCCGATGTCATTCGTCCGCGCAAACCGCTTGCAACTTCTGCAAAATGTCGTACAAGCGCACGCGATCTTCCTTGTCGAGCGACAACAACAGACGGGCATGGTGCATGCGCGCAAGCGGCATTGCCGCGGCCACCAGCTTCGTCCCTTTCGAGGTAATGTTGCAGGCCAGGGAACGATCGCCGCTTTTCATCGACGCTGTGTTGACCAGGCCCTTCTCGGCAAGCTCTTTGACGGTGCGGCTGACCAGAGCTTTATCGGTGGCCGCAACTTCAGCCAGTTGCTTCAACGGTATGGATTTATGATGCGCCACCGTGGACAGCAGCCGCCACTGCGGCAGGGTAAGGCCCGTGCCCCGGGCATAGACGCCCGGAAAGCGCTTTAAATGCGCAGCGATCCGCACAATATGCACGGACAGGAAATCTTCGACAGATAGATTGGAGCCATCGGGTTCGATATGCTCCCATGGGCATGGTGTAGAAGTATCGCGCGTCACAGTCAACCTTCCGAATGCTGGGTGTGCTGTTTGGGTAGCGATTGTATCACCGTCCAACTTCTTGCCCTTATCCTGCCTCCACCGGAAGACTCGCAGCGCAGGGCTCCAAGGCCCACTCCAGCACACACGCCACATGGGCTGCCGAAATTCCGGCCAGATCGTGAATCTGGTGCCGGCAACTGGTGCCGTCCGCCACTACCCATGCATCATCGGGCCGACCTCTCAAAGCGGGCAACAAGGCCTGCTCAGCCATCCGCCGCGACACATCGTAATGCTCCGCCTCGTAGCCGAAGCTGCCGGCCATGCCGCAGCACGACGACTCGATGACCGAAACCGCCAATCCGGGAACCCAGCTCAGCACCTCTCGCACCGGAGACAGGGCATTGAAAGCCTTTTGATGGCAATGCCCATGAACCAGCGCCGACTTGCCTGGCAGAGCGTGAAACACGGCGCTGAACCGTCCAGCCTTTTTTTCGCGGACCAGAAACTCTTCAAACAACATGGATGCCTCCGCCAATCGGCGGGCTTCGTCGCCAAAACCATAATCCAGAAACTCGTCCCGCAACGTCAGCAGGCAGGAAGGCTCAAGGCCGACGATCGCCATGCCGCGATCAACGAATGGCTTCAGCGCATCGATCACGCGCCGGGCCTCGCGGCGTGCGCCATCGACCATACCGGCGGCCAGGTACGTGCGTCCGCAGCACAGCGGACGTTCGCCGTTCAGTCCATACAAGTGAACCACATAGCCCGCGGACGTGAGCACCCGCTGAGCGGCTCGCAGCGTATCAGGCTCCATGTAGTTGCCGAAGGTATCGACAAACAGTAGAACCTCTTTGCCGGAAGCCGTATGCGTTTCCGAACTACGGCCGCGCCGCTCGCTTTCAAGGAAGGAACGGGTGAATCGCGGCAGCGAACGCTGTGGCGCCAGCCCCGCGACACGCTTTGCCAACGTGGCGAGCCCCGGGATGCGCCCCGCCAACGCCGCGACTTCGGCCAGCCTCGACGCCAGCGGCGCATAGCGCGGCATGGCGGCAACAAGGCGTTCCCGCAAGCCCACTCCATGACGCTTTGCCCAGGCGAACCTGGCCTCTATCTTGAACTTGGCCATGTCGACGCCTGTCGGACAGTCTCGCTTGCAGCCTTTACAGGACACGCACAGGTCAAGGGCTTCCTTGACCTCGCGGCTGGCCAGACCATCCTCGCCAAGCTGGCCTGAAAGCGCCAGCCTCAGGGTGTTGGCGCGTCCGCGTGTAACGTGTTGTTCATTGCGGGTGACACGATAGCTGGGACACATGGTTCCAGCGTCGAACTTGCGGCAATGGCCATTGTTGTTGCACATTTCCACGGCCTTGAACAAGCCTTGCGCGGGGTCTTCGCCGCTGCCCGGCGCGCTTTCCGCGCCGCTAAGCGGATCGCGATGCACGTTCCAGCGCGACCAGTCCAGACTGGGCTGCAGCGCCCTGGCGCGATTGTCATGGCGAAAGCGAAAGAGGCGCTCATCGTCCATCCGCGGAGGATCGATCATCTTTCCAGGATTGAACAAATTGCGGGGGTCGAACAAGGACTTGATCTCGCGGAACGCCTCGTTGATACGCGGCCCGTACTGCCAGGCCACCCATTCGCCACGGCACAGGCCGTCGCCATGCTCGCCTGAATAAGCCCCCTTGTACTCCCGCACCATGGCGGCGGCCTCCTCGGCAATAGCGCGCATCTTGGCTGCGCCGCCCCGCCGCATGTCCAGGATGGGGCGCACGTGCAACGTGCCCACGCTGGCGTGGGCATACCAGGTTCCTTCCGTGCCGTGCTTATGGAATACCTCGGTCAGCCGCTGTGTATACTCGGCCAGATGCTCGAGCGGCACCGCGCAATCTTCGATGAACGATACAGGCTTGCCATCGCCCTTCATGCTCATCATGATGTTCAAACCGGCCTTGCGCACAGACCACAGCTCTTTCTGCTGCGCCGCATCGGGTATTTGAACCACCGAGCCCGGCAATCCCAGATCGCTCATCAGCTCCACCAACCGGGCCAATTTCCGCAATTGCAGCGCCTGCTCCTGCCCGGCGAACTCCACCAGCAGAATGGCCTGCGGCTGTCCCACCAGCGCTCGTTCAACGATCGGCTTGAACGCGGGATTCTGCATGGACAGGCCGATCATGGTGCGATCCACCAGCTCGACAGCCTGCGGGCCGAGGCCGACGATATGGCGCGTCATGTCCATGGCCTGATAGAAAGTCGGGAAGTTGACCACGCCCAGCGCCTTGTGCTGCGGCAACGGCGCAAGCTTCAAGTGCAGTTGCCGCGTGTAGGCAAGCGTGCCCTCCGACCCCACCAGGATATGCGCCAGATTCGGCACGCCGTCGTCGCTGTAGGGGCGCGGATTGCGGCATTCGAACACATCGATGTTATAGCCGGCGACCCGTCTCAGCACCTGAGGAATACGCTCGATGATTTCATCGCGCTCGCGGCGGGCGATCGCTTGCAGACGGCCAATCAATTCCTGCATGCGAAGATCGCCGCCGCAGTCGGGCAAAGACCCGAAGTATGCCTGATAACCATCGGCCAGTACCGCGTCGATACCCAGTACGTTATGCACCATGTTCCCATATTCGATGGAGCGCGAGCCGCATGAGTTATTGCCCGCCATGCCTCCCAGCGTACACTGCGCGGACGTCGATACATCCACGGGAAACCAGAGCCCATGCGGGCGCAGCCAGGCGTTGAGCTCATCCAGCACGATACCTGGCTCGACCACCACCGTGCGCGCCTGGGCATCGAACTCCAGAACCTTGTTCAGGCACCGGCTGTTGTCGATGAGCAGGGCCTCGCCCACCGTCTGCCCGCACTGACTGGTGCCCGCGCCGCGCGGCAGCACCGGAGCGCCGTGCTCGCGAGCGATCTGCAAGGCCAGCATGGCATCTTCCTGATCAGCGGGAACCACCACCCCGACAGGCATGATCTGATAGATGGATGCATCGGTCGCGTAGCGGCCCCGTGTGGCCGCATCGAATGCCACCTCCCCCCGCAGTTCCCGCCGCAATAACGCCTGCAAATTCGTACCGGCCTGGGAACCGGGAGTGAAGCCCGACCGTGCATGCATGATTCTCCGCATCTCAGGCTCCCTGCGTGCGGCTCAAATGCACCATGGCCGCGGCCACGCCGCTGCCGGCAAGCGGCACACCGGCAAGCTCGAGCCCCATCTCGCACCCCGATAGTGCCGCCATCAGGGTCAGATCGTTGCATTCGCCCAAATGGCCGATACGGAACATGTGTCCCTTGACCTTGCCAAGCCCCATGCCCAGCGACATGTTGAAGCGTTGATAGATGAGCTTGCGCACTGCATCGGAATCGAACGATTCGGGCAGCATGACGCCGGTCAATACCGGGGAGTACGCGGCCGGGTCGGCGCATTGAATTTCCAGGCCCCAGGCACGGACGGCCTCACGGCAGGCTTCGCCAAGACGTAGATGACGGGCGAACAGGGCATCGAGCCCTTCCTCCAGTATCATGCCGATGGCTTCGTGTAGGCCATACAGCAGGTTGGTATTCGGCGTATACGGCCAGTAGCCGTACTTGTTGGATTCGATGATCTCGGACCAGTCCCAGAAGCTGCGCGGCAGCTTCGCCGACTTGCCGGCTTCGACGGCCTTGGGCGACACGGCATTGAAACTGATGCCCGGCGGCAGCATCAGCCCTTTCTGCGACCCCGACACAGTCACGTCCACGCCCCATTCGTCATGGCGATAGTCGGCGGCGGCCAGCCCCGATATCGTATCCACCATCAGCAGCGCGGGGTGGCCGGCCGCATCGATGGCGCGCCGCACAGCGGCGATATCCGAAACGACTCCGGTGGACGTTTCGTTGTGCACCACGCACACAGCCTTGATGCGTTTTTGCGTGTCGGCTCGAAGGCGTTCCTCGATCATTTGCGGCTGCGCGCCGCGGCGCCAGCCCTCCAGCCCCGGCAGCCCGATGAACTCGGGATCCAGCCCCAGGCGAAGGGCCATTTTCTTCCACAGCGCGGCGAAATGCCCGGTTTCGAACATCAGGACGGCGTCGCCGGGCGACAGCGTATTCGACAATGCCGCCTCCCACGCTCCCGTCCCCGACGCCGGATAGATTACGACGGGATGCCGCGTCTTGAAGATGCGCTTGATGCCTTCCAGGACGCTTAATCCCAGCGCTCCGAACTCCGGGCCGCGATGATCGATGGTGGGATAGCTCATCGCGCGCAGAATGCGGTCTGGAACGGGGCTGGGCCCCGGTATCTGCAGCAGATGCCGACCCGCTGGATGAAAATCAAGCCTGAGCATGCCTGTCTCCTGTGTTGCTCGTAATGGATGCCCGGCCACAATGCCGGCATCGGTGTGCGTAGTGATGAAATAATGCGCGTCGCAGCCGGGTTCGAAGCCTCAGCCTCGTTCCGCCGCTGGCGTGGATTGCCAGGACACCAGCCTCCAGGCGCCGTTTTGCCTATGCCAGACGGCCAGGTAGCAGCTGCCTACGCTGCGTCTTTCGCCCTTGATCAGCAGTTCGGATTTCACGCGGCCGTTGACCAGCACCGTATCGCCGTACACCCGATACAAGGGCTCGCCTTGTTCGGCAAATGCCAGGTAGCGACGCAGGCCGTTGGTGGAGTTGGCCATATAGGCCGGCTTGTCCTCGACGCTGCCCGATAAGTGCGCAAACAGCAAGTCGTCGGAAAGCACGTCGGCCATGCCCGCCAGGTCTCCTTCGATGGTGACCGCGCATCGATACGCATTGCGCTCTTTCACCTCGTCGATGGCAAGTTCGTTCATGGGCTTACTCCGTCACGCTGGGAAGATAATGCAGTACCTTGGCCTCCAGCAACGCGACCGCCGCATAGATGACTATGCCCATGACCGTCAGCACGCCGATGGCGTTGAACACCATGGCCGTATTGGCCTGCCCTTCGCCAAAAGTAATCAGAAAGCCAAGCCCGACCTGGCCGCCCACCATTTCGCCGACGGTAACG
>JBEBXF010000140.1:0-7900 GCA_040391725.1 Eoetvoesiella caeni
TGGCCTATCATGAGCGCCATGGGCAAACCGATAAGCATGCCGCCGACGGCGAACAGCCCGCCGATCTGCCAGGGAATTTCAAGCCATTCCATCCCCGCATTGATGCCCACGGCCAGACCGCCCAACCCGGCGATGAGCCCCGCGTTCCAGATGACCACCCCCAGAATGACCAGCCGCGCCCCGCGCAAAGGCGTTTGCAGCAGGCGCGGCAGCAGCCACACCGCCAGCCCCAAAGTCCCCATGGGCGCCCAGCCGTAGGCCACCGCATTCAAATGTATGGTGCGCAGGCGCCCAAAGCTGAGCCATGCATACTCGGTAAGGAAGTCGGGCCAGTGCAGCTTGAGCGAGCTGATGAGGCCGGCGAACGAGGCGATGACCAGCCATAGCGCCGCACAGGCGAACATAAGATACACGGGATAAGCCGTCGAGCGGTCGGCCTCTTCGCGCGCCGACAGCTCGATGGGGGAAACCCCCTCTTCGGAATCGCTGTCGGGCCCGTGCTCGTCGGTGACCTTTTGCAATTGCTGCTTCTGCTCGGTGTCCGCCGACGGCTCTTCGACCTGCCCGATCTCGCCCGCGGTGAAAATGGCCCGGGCGCCCGAGGCCGTGGCGTCGAACATTCCCTTTCGCAAGGACCAGATAAAAAAGAACAAACCAACTATGGACAATATAAACGTGGCCAGCAATATTGCGGTCGGGTTCATATAAAAACTCCCTTTCTTAGGCGTGGCTTCTTGGAGAGCACGATTGACAGCGATTATAAATTTGGATTGGGGTAAACCCGATAATCACCACACGCCCGGTACAGATATTTGCGGATTCCGGACGTCATAAATCCAAGGGGAAACGATTGGCGGGAGAAATGGCTGATATTTGCAGGCTGCAGAGCCTGATGGCGGGAGGGTCGATGAGCAACACAGAGCGGCCATATGCATCCTCGATTTGTAACGGCGGACGATGAATAATAAGAGTGATGAGCCGCCTGCCAAAGAGAATAGGCCAAACAGAATCGAGATTCAATCCATGGCGCATGGGCCGGCAATGCTTGCGGCCGGGAGCGGGCGCGGCGGAAATGCCTCGCCCGCTCCGGTCCAGTCAATGCCTAAAGGGCCTTAGCCCGCGGGACGGCCGCGGGGGGGGGGGGCGGGCCGGCGGGGAAAGGCCTGGCCAGGCCGCGTATGCTCAGGCCGTTGTCGGCATTGAAGATGGAGCCGGTGATATGGCCGGCCTCGGCGGGCGACGCCAGAAAGGCATAAAGCGCCCCGTACACTCCCGCATCGGGGACGGCGGGCAAAGGCAGGATCGCCGCCGTGCCGTCCAGTATGGACTCCTGATTGCCCTGGCCCAGCGACCCGATGCCTTTCAGAGACGTAGGCGCGACCCCCGGAGCGACGCCATTGACGCGTATATCGGGCGCCAGCTCGTAGGCCAGCTGGCGCACCAGGCCCGCCACGGCATGCTTGGCCGCGGTATACAGAACCCCGCCTCCCGAAGGAGCGAAGCTGGCATACGACGCCGTCAGGATTACCGAACCGCGCGATTCGAGCAGGGCATCGAGCGCGGCGCGCACGCCCAGGATATAGCCTTTGACGTTGACGGACATCAATTCGTCGAACGCCCGCGACAGGTCTTCACCGTCCAGGGATTCCAGCGAAGCGCCGTGGTCATAGATTCCGGCATTGCCGACGAACACGTCCAGGCGGCCGAACGCATCGATCGCCGCCTGGACCGCGCCGCAATTGTCCTGCCAGGACGATACGTCGGCGGTCAGCGGCAAGACCGAGTCCCCATACAAGGCCTTGAGTGCATCGACGCCCTGGCTGGAGACATCCAGGGCCGCCACCCTGGCGCCCTCCTCCACGTAGCGGCCGACTATGCCTCTGCCAATGCCGCCGCCCGCGCCGGTTACCAGCGCTACTTTACCTTCGAGCCGTTTCACACTCTTCTCCGTAAGTTATCAAGCATCAGCATCGGCGCGCCACGAAGAATGCATCGTGAAGCGCATCCATGACCCGCCCTCCCTTATGCATGGTGCCCACCGGGTCGATCTTCAGGTCCGGCAGCTCCCGTCCAAGCGTTTCAAGCAGCTCCGTCTGCGGAGCATAGCCGCAGGCCAGAACCACACTGCCGGCGGGAACGAGCGCCTCGTTGCCTTGCGCATCGCGCACCCGCACACCTTGTGGTTCGACCGACAGGGCTTTTGTTCCGGTTCGCACCGATACCTTGTACTTGTCCAGTTGAACCGGCATGCCGATGACGTCGGTAAAGACATAGCCATTGGCCAGAACGCCTTCCTGCTGTTCGAGCAAGGTCACGTCGCCGCGGCCGGCCGCCCCCAGCAGCAAGGCAGTATCGCATCCCGCCAGCCCCGCGCCAATGATCACGACCGGGCCGGCCAGGCTCGACGGGTCAACCACTTCATGAGCCTTGACAACCTTCGCCTCGCCGTCGATATCGCCGTCAAATTCGACAGGCGCCGTCCCCGTCGCCAGCAATACACGATCGAAACCTCCGTCGCGCAGCAGCGCCGCATCGGCGCACGCGGCGACGACCCGTATCTTGCGACTTGCCACCTGATGCACCAGATAGTCCCTCAGGGCGCGAAGATCCTTTTTCAGGTCGGATCGCACGGCGGCATTCAATTGCCCGCCCAGAGGCTTGTCGTCGAACAAGGTCACGGCATGGCCGCGATCGGCAAGCACGAGGGCCGCGTTCATTCCCGCCGGGCCCGCGCCCACCACGGCGATCGACTGCGGATCGTCCGAGGGTTCCACCGCGTAGCGGTACTCTTCCCCCATGGACGGGTTGACCGTGCAGCCCGCGCTGCGGCCGTCGTTCAGGCCGCGATGCAAACAGCCGTCATTGCATCGAATACAGGGAACGATGTCTTGCACGCGCCCATCGCGCGCCTTGCGGGCCCAATCGGGATCCGCCAGCATGGCCCTTCCCAGCGATACGAAATCCGCGCTGCCCGAGCCGACGATATCGGCCGCGACGTCCGGCGCGACAATCGAACCCGAGCCGATGACCGGGATGGAAACCGCGGCCTTGATCTGTTCCCAGCCCCAACGATGCAAGGCTCGCGGCATATACCACGGGCTGACTTCGTACTCCATTCCGGCGTGATGACCGCCCGAGGCATGGATGACGTCGACACCCAGCTTTTCCAGCCTCCGGCATAACTCCACGGTCTCGGCAATGAGAATGCCGTCCGCCTCGTAATCGCTGACGGACAGCCGCACGCTCAGCGGAAAATCCGCGGGAATCTTCTTGCGGATGTCGGCCACGATTTCCAGCAGCAGCCGGCTGCGGTGATCGAACGAGCCGCCATATTCGTCCGTCCTGCGATTGGTATGCGGCGACAAAAAATTGGTAATCAAATAGCCATGGCCCGCATGCACTTCCACAATATCGAACCGGGCCTTGACGGCGCGCAGGGCGGCATCTCCGAAAGCCGAGACCACCCCGCGTATTTCCTCGAGCGTCATGGGCTGGGGCCTGACTCCGTATTGGGATTCGATTTCGTCCCAGGACACATCGGAAGCGCTCTTGATGGGCGCCGTCGCCAGGAACTTCTGCCGCCCGCAATGCGCCAGCTGGACGCCCACCTTGGCCCCGGCGGCGTGCACCTCGTCGGTCAGCCAGCCTAGACCGGCAATGTGTTCTTTTCTGCTGATGCCCAGTTGATTGTGTATGGATTTCGCGGCGTCGTCGTCCACATAGCTGTATTCCAGCAGCACCAGGCCTATTCCGCCTTCGGCCAGCCGCTTGTAGTGGTTCACCGTGCGCTGCGTAACCGTTCCGTCTGGATTGGACAATGCCGACGATTGCGGCGACTTGACGATACGATTCTTGACGACCAGCTTGCCTATTCTTCCCTCTTGAAACAAAACACCCAGATCGGCCATGGTACTACCCTCCTTCCAGTTGATAACAGCCATCGGCTTTATTTGTTGCCGCAAATGCTCTTCTTGACGGCATTTGCCCGCTCCCCGATGGCAGTTGCCATCGGAGGTGACGATTGGCCACCAGAAAATCACCGAATATTATTTATGCAATTTTGCATACATTTAAAAGAAAAAAATATTAGACAAAAATATCTAGACAACCTCGCCATTTCAAATATCCGGATCCACCTCGATGCTCGGCCCGTCCCTTCTTGCCGATATCGAGCCCTGCCTGCCCTTCAGCGTTCGTAATAAACGTTGGAGGTTCTCATGGACGGCAGGTTATCGACCGCTCCGCCGACCCAGCGTAATTTGGCGGGACGATCGGGCACGCCTTTCTCGTTGCACGCAAAATGGATTCCCAGCCCCTGAGCCGCCAGCCGCAGCGCCTTGGGAACATAGTCGGGATCTGCGTCCAGCAGCAGCCCCAGGGCGGCATCAAGCAGATGGAACTCCAGGATGTGCTTGGCAAGCTCGCCGTCCTGTGCGACCAGGGCCTCGAGCAGCAGGCGGTCTGTATCGCAGAACTCATCGGGTGCGCGCGGCCGGCTGAAATAAGTGCGCTGATGGCGCGTGATCTTGACGTAGATGGTTTCGATCATCTCGCGGATGTATTCCGGATAATGGATCAAGGCCACGTCGTGGAACGCATGGTGGGCATCCTGGAAATCCTTGGTGCGATGCGCCGAATCCTGCATGCGCCGCAGGGCATCGGCCATTTTCTTCAAGTCGCCGCTCGTCAGTTCGCCGGCGATGGCCGCCACGATGGGCGGTTCGATGAGAACCCGCATCACGTACCACTGCTCGGTTTCTTCGAACGTAACCGGGGACACTTCCATGCCGCGGTTCGTGGCGGCAACCGCCAGGCCGCTTTCCTGCAAACGGTTCAGCGCCTCGCGCAACGGCGTGCGGCTGACATCCAGTTCGTTGGCCAGCTCGCTTTGAGACAGCTTGCGCCCGGGAAGATAGACTCCGTTGATGATCCGGTCGGCCAAAACCCGATAGATTTCGTCAACCGAGTGCCCTCGTTTTTCTGCCACACATTGCTCCAAAGATTACGACTCGGGGTCAAACTCCGATTGAAGGACCTGCGCATTGAAGCGCGCCAGCGATGCAGGGCTTTGCCGGGCGATTATCTCGAGCTGCATGGCATCCAGATAAATGACATTCCCCGTTTTGGGGATGCTGACTTCCAGCCTTTCGCCATTGCGTGTCCAGACCTTGCGCACCCAGGCGCCGGTGAACTCGTTCGCTATCGAGAATTTCTCGGCCACCTCGACAACGCCGTCGGGCATTTCGCTGTTTTTCATGAACCTTCCTTGTTCGCCCCGCTTTCATTCTTTCAAATGACGACGGGCTCCATAGTATAAACATCGGGCTGAACCGAGTTTAAGACAGGCAAATTCTGCCTGATTTGCTCAACCTTCGCCATATCCAGCGCCAGCACCTTGACGGCGAAATCCGCCTCGCCCAGATCGGCCATGACTTCGCCCCATGGCGTGACCGCCAAAGCGTGGCCATACGTGGCAAACCCGGCTTCGATGGAATCGGCCGACGCCATCGTGGCCGACGCCACGACATATGCGGCGTTTTCAATGGCCCGGGCGCGAACCAGCACATCCCAGTGGGCCCGGCCCGTGGTCTGCGTAAAAGCCGCCGGGATGAGCAAGACCTGCGCGCCGGCCAGGGCTAATTGGCGATACAGCTCCGGAAAGCGGATGTCGAAGCAAATGCTCAGGCCGACCTTGATGCCCTTGACCTGGGCGATGACCAATTGCCGGCCAGCAGCCTCGACATCGGAGGCGCGGAAAGACGTGCCGGCCACCACGGCATTGAACAAATGCACTTTGTCGTAGGCCCCCTGTATGCCGCCATCGGCATCGATCACCAGCGCCGTGTTCTGCAACAAGGGACGGCTGGACTTTTGCTTGAAGCCGCCCAGCACCACCACCGCCCCGGCCTCGCGCGCCGCGGCGCGAATGGCCTGGATCTCGGGGCCGTCGATGGCTACCGCGGCCGCGCGCATCTCTTGATTGCTGCCGATGCACAAGGCATTTTCAGGGATGACGACAAGCTCGGCCCCCTGGGCGCCCACCTCCCGGATGGCCTTCAGAACCCATTGCAGATTGGCTGCTACATTGCGGGTAGGCTGCAACTGCACCAGTCCTACGCGCAAGCTATTGCCGGTATTCGTTGAATCAGACATGCGCCGCCCTTTGTGCATCGACATTCATGTTCAGTACCGTCCAGCCGCCGCCCGATGCCTGCAAAGGCTCGTAGGCATAGACATCGGCTTTCAGCCCTGGCCCCAGGGCTCCCAGCACGATCAGCCAGTTCAGGAACTCGTACTGGCCGTGATCCAGCAAGGGGTAGGGTTCCAGGTTGGCCAGGTCGAGCCCCCGGCCATGCTTGAGCATATCCAGGATATAGCCGTCGAACGACGTATCGACCGCGCCGAACTTGCCCGGATCCAGCCAATGCGACAGTCCTCCGGTTGCCAGCAAGGCTACCCGTTTGCCCGAGCCGGCAATGGCCTTGCGCAGAGCCTGGCCGAACGCCCGCGCGCCGAACGGCGAATACGAACGGTGCGGCTGCGTCACGATGGGCACGACCGGAATATCCTTGCTGGGCAATGCAAGCCGCAGCGGGACGATCAGGCCGTGATCCAGATTGACGACGGGCGCGGCCTCGACCTCGAGGTTTTCCGCCCGTGCTCCGGCCACGATCTGCTGGGCGAATTGCGCATCGCCCTTCAATTGGAGATCGAGATCGGCGCGCTTGAAGAACTCCATGGACCCCGCATGCTCCGCCCCCACGCCGACGACGAAGGCGCCGGTCTGGAAACTCTGGAAATGGCAGTCGGTGGTTGCGACGACCACATCCGGCCTGGCGGCTTCGAGCGCGGACTTCAAGCGGGCATACGCCTGTTCAAGCCGAGCTATCGCCTCGGGCGGGTCGATTTCAGGACGCGCCAGAAGGTCGGGCACGTGCGAGCAGCCGCCGGCAAACACGATATTGTCGAGAATATCGGGAACGTCGGTAGACATACGTCCGTCGAACACGAACTTGTCGCTGCTGGAGCTATCGGACAAATTGTCCTGGAACCAGCGGCTGACCAAAATGGTGATGCCGTCGTTCACGCCCGCCGAGCGCAGCAGATTGCGTTCGCCGCGAAAAATGACGTCGGACCAATGCGCATCGAGCCCCAGGCCGGCGCCGACCCCAGCCGGATCGGCCTTGAAACTTGCAAGCAGATCGGCGGATTGACCCAGCTTCAGAATCGCCGATTCGAGTATCTTCTTGTCCATCAGGAATTTCCGTGAAACCAAACCGTTATCGTTAATTGGCCGCTTCGGCCACCAGCCGCTGCAGCTCGCCTTTTTGCACCACGATCCGGCCGTCGACCGAAATAGTGCAGGCGCGCATGGGTATGTCGAGGTGGGCGGGAGTCTCGCGCGAAGCAAAGCGGTTCGACCCCGTGGACCACATGAAATTGCCCGACACCGAACGCAGCTCCTGCCCATACAGGCTGCGGGGATCGTAGACTTCGAGCGCCGCCCAACTGGCGGCCGGATGCAGGCCCCAGCCGGCATGCGACAAAGCATATACTTCGGGATCGTTCCAGCGTTCGAAATAGTCGCGCAGCAGGAAAGCATCGGCGCCATCGCCCTCGATGCTGCGGATGTAGCCATCCACCACTTTCAAAGTAATGGGGTCGCGCACGTATTTCTGCAGCGGCACGATGACATCGCCCGCCTGAAGCACGATCGTGCCTTGCCCGCTGCGGTCGCGCGGAAAGCACGCAATAAAACCGCTGGGCCAGTGATCCCAGCGGCCCGGCTCATCGACGAAGCCCCACTGGCGCGTAATGGGCAGATCGTCGCCGGAGATATCCAGCGTCAGATCGGTGCCGGCATCGCTGCTGACATGCAGGACGCTGCCTTGCTTGAGAA
>JBEBXF010000141.1:0-7880 GCA_040391725.1 Eoetvoesiella caeni
CGATGCGCGCGGCAACCCCTAAAAATAGCCGTAATGCTGCGGCTACGACAGTGTTTCCCTGGGCGTCCATGGCGTTTATTTGCGCGCTGACCTTGCTGGGCGCCATTGCCTTCTATTTGCTGCCGGTTCATTTGGGCTTTGTTCTCGATGCGCGCGGCAACTCGTCCCCTCGATCGATAGGATTGGCCATGGGAATAGGCAGCCTGGCGACTGTTGTGGGCGCATTCCTTTTTCGCTATTTGTCGCGTTATGGCGTGGTCGTGTTGCTCGCCATCAGCTATGCGACCTTGGGGCTGGGCTTTGTGCTGGTCGCCAGGGAACAAGAGTTCAACAATATGCTGGCTGGCGTCATCGTGGCGGGCTTCGGCTCGGGCGTTCTGCTGCCCAGCCTTGTCACCTGGATGATGGCGACACTCAGTTTCGAACATCGGGGCCGGGGCACGGGGGCATTCACGGCCAGCTTTTTTATCGGGCAGTTTATTTGCCCGGTGGTTGTGCTGGCGATCGCCGGCGTTTCCGGCGGGCTCATCGGTAGTATCAATGTTTTCGGCTGGGTGTTTCTGGCCCTGGCAGTCGTTGCGGCGGGTTTGCGCCTGATGCGTCGCTGTGCGCCGCGGAGCATGGGTCGGGTCAACAATGGAGAAGCGCTATGAGCAATAGCAAAACGATTTCAGCTCCCGCTGGCGCAAGGCCGATGAAGCGGGTCGTGACGGGGCACGATTCCAACGGCAAGGCGGTCGTGCTCAGCCAGGAAGCTCCCGCCAAGATCGTTCATGTCGACGCCATACCGGGCACCTATTTTTACGAAATCTGGAATACCAGCCAGACGCCTGTCGATCTGGCCGAAACCGCGGCCGACCCCACGCTGAAAGAGCTTCAATTGCGGCCGCCGCCTCGCGGCAGTGTGATTCGATTCGTGGACATCCCGCCGGATACCGCTGAATACCTGGCGCACGGCTCCGAAAAAATGGGTCAGGCGTTCGCGCAGATCGGCGACACGCACGCTTCGACCGTGAAAAAAAGCTCGCCCCATCCTTTGATGCATCGTACTGAATCCATCGACTACGGCATTGTGATCGAGGGCGAGATGACGCTGGTGCTGGACGACAGTGAAGTCACGTTGAAGCCGGGCGACGTCGTCGTGCAGCGAGGCACCAATCATGCGTGGAGCAACCGCGGCAATACGCCTTGCCGCATGGCCTTCATATTGCTCGACGGCCGCTATGAAGACGGATTGCGCGACCGGATCGGCCAGCGCGACCAGGCGTAGCCGAGCCGTGCCGGCAGGTGTATCGGACCCGAGGCTTGCCGGTTTTTTCTGAAGCATTGATTTTTCAACGACAGGTTTAATGATGACACGGAACACGGACAGCGACGAACAGGCAACCATCGACGAGCTTCTGGCGCTTGAGCAGCAGCGCGGCAAAGCATTGGTCGCCAAGGATTTCAATCTGCTGGAGGCACTGATCAGCAAGGACCTGGTGCATGTCCACACCCGCGGCAATATCGACACGTTCGACAGCTACATGCATTACATCCGCAATGTCCTGGAATTCCTCGACGTGGAGCGTTCCGAGCTGCAGGTGAAAATGCTGGGCGATACGGCCATCATGACGGGCGGACAGGTCAATACCGCCAGGTTGATCGGCCATGAAGACGTGGTGCGGGTAACATCGCGCGTCATTCAGGTCTGGATGAGACAGCCTCACGGCGCCTGGCAGCAGGTGGCGTTTCAGGCCACCCCAGTGGGCGCTCCCCCGCCCGCCATCAAGCGCTGACCGAAAACACCGGCCTGTAAGGCCGATGTTCCGATGCTTCCTTGTCGACGAAGGGCGAAGCCGGGCAAAAATTTCCGGCTTGCCTCGGCGATCAGGCGGTTTTCTGCAGCACGGGCGGCGTGCCGGCCCGGCGCTCGTTTTCCTCGCGGATTTGCGCGCTCAGAAGACGGCGTACCCGTATGGCTCCGGAGTCCTGCAGGGCTGAAAATTCCTGGTCCAGATAGCTCAGGCCATCGAGGCCGTTTTCCACCAGGGCCAGCGCGGTTTCATCCTGCCCGCGTACGGCATCGTACATATGGATGTTGGCGGCGGTGAAGGCTTCGTCGCCCAGGCGGAAGTCGCGCATGAACCCTCCGAAATAGAATGTGGACGTGGAGGTTTCGGGCGTGATGGCGTGCAGGAAGCACATCTCCCCAAGCTTCTCCCGACCCGTTTCAGGCTGGTTCGGGCCGGCGGCCCGGAAGAAGGGGCCGCCGGTGACGACCAGGCTACAGCCGTAGTAATCCGAGAACACGTCGGTATCCACCAAGTAGTCGCCGGGGCCGAACAGGAATGTGTAGTAGGGTGAGTAAGGGGTGTTCCTGGTGCGGCGGATCATGCGCAATATGCCATCGTGCTCGGTGGTTTCGACCGGTGTTTGCACCAGTTCCGAGACATCGCCCACCAGGCTTTGGTGGATGTAGCCAAGGTGGCTCAGGTCGAACAGATTGTCCAGTGCCAGCTGGTAGCGTGCCTTGACGTGCAGGGTTTGCGCGGGCGTGCTTTCCCATTCTGGATCGTCGAAATAAAAGGGCTGGGGAATGGCCGCCGGATCCGCCAGGGCGGGATCCCCCATCCAAACCCAGATCCACTGCCATCTTTCAACGGCGGGATAAACGCGTGTGCGGCATTTTCCCGGAATCTTGTCTTGCGTCGGAATCTCGACGCACCCGCCGTCGGGGCTGAACCTCATGCCGTGGTAGCCGCATTGGATGGTGTCGCCGACCAGCGGAGACTGGGCCAGCGGGTAGAAGCGGTGGGGACAGCGGCCCTGCATGATGACCGGATCACCGGCCTGCGTACGGTAAAAGACGAGAGGCTCATTGCAAATCGTTCGTTCGAACGGTTCGCGCCCGACCTCGGGGCTTCGCGCGGCAACATACCATTGGTCGAGAGGAAAGGTCTGGCCTGCTTCCAGTGGATACATGCTTGTCTCCTGTAGTGATTGATTTTTCTTGCGCCGCGCAGGCCGCATGGGTGCCCATGAACGCGGCGTGCATCGCGTTGCGATAACTACGGAGATGATAGGAAAGGGTGCTTCGGACGTACAGCGTGTTTTATCTCGAATAACGACGGAATCGTCCAGATTGGACTTACGTTGTTATCGGGCTGTGAAAGAAGAGGGGGCGTAAAGAAAAGGGGCGGCCACAGCCAAGATTGCCGCGGATGGGTCGGCTAATCTGGATATGCAAGGAGGAACCTACTCGTCTTCGTGATACGCGACGCCGCGTCTTACCACGATGGGCACTGCGCCCAATTGCTTTTTGGCCACCCATTGCGCCAATGACGCGTCCAGGTAGTCGGTATGGCCGGGAAACCAGCGCGCCAGCTCGGTGGCCAGGCGACGGGCTTCGGCGGGCTCGCCGCCGTTTGCCACATAGTCTTCGACGTCGCGCATGGATTTCAGGACGGCCGCGTGCTCGTTGCTATGGCATTCCGTGGCGGGGAAGGCTGTTTTCTTCATCCAGCCTTCTTCTTGCGAGAAGTGGTGCTCGGTATGGGCGATGAGCTGCCGCAGACGTTCCAGAAGGGCTTCGTCCGGCCCGCGCAGCATGGTTCCGACGATATCGACGAATTCGCGGTGCGTTTCGTCCATGGGGCCGTAGCCCGCCAGGAAGGCATCAGTCCAGATAAGATCGTCGGCAGCTATCATGATTGTCTCGTGGCCACGCCGGGCGGCGGGCCGTATTCTTGCGGTTGACTATTGCATAATCATAGCAAAATCAAGGCGGTTCCTTTGTTACCGCCTTGAATGCGGACTGCCGTTTTGGCGTTTTCCGAAAATAGCGATGCGCCAGGATCGAGCATTTCGGCTGCCCGCGCTGCTAGCGGGCTTGCCACCTCAGCAGTTTTTTCTCGGCCAGCGAAAGCAGGCTGTTTGCGGCAAAGCCGATTATTCCCAGCAGCACCACGCCGGCAAACAGTTCGCTGGCGCGGAACGAGCGTGCCGCCAGAAGAATGGCCTGCCCCAGCCCCGACTGCGACGCAATCATTTCACCGACCACCGCGATAATCAGCGAGACCGTCATCGAAAGCCGCATGCCGGCCAGGATGTCGGGCATGGCGCTGGGCAGCCCCATTTTCCAGATGAAGGCGATTCTGGATAGGCGCAGCGCGGTGGCGACTTCGCGCAGGCGCGGATCCACCGAGACGAAGCCGTGGATGGTGGCCAGCAGCACCGGCCACATCGCGCCGAACGCCACGACGAACATCACCATGGCGGCATTCAAGCCGAAAATGGAGATCGACAGCGGCATGATGGCCGAGGCGGGCAATGGCCGGATGAATTCCAGGGTGGGCTGGATCCACGCCCGGGCCGACGACGATATGGCGACCAGGGCGCCGAGCAGGATGCCAATGAGCGATGCCAGCAGCCAGCCAAGCAGCATGCGGTTGATGGTGTCCAGGCTGAACCCGGCCAGTTCCCCGTTCAGCAGCCCCGATTTCAGGCTGGAGAACGTGGCTTCGGGTGTGGGAAGGAACACCTTGCTGACCCATTCGTTGTGGCTGGCCAGCCACCATAACGCAATCAGCGCGGCCAGCACCAACAGGGATTCGGCCGTGGCCTTCAAAGGGAAGCGCGGATTCATGGCATGGCTCCCATGCGGCGCGCCACGAAATGCTGCAGGCGCAAGGCGGCTTCGTTCACCACGTAGCCCACCACCGCTATCCATAGCAGCCAGGCCAGCATCAGGGCCGGCTCCATGCTTTGCTGGGCGATCATGATGGCGTAACCCATGCCGTAAGGGTTGGCCACGATCTCGACCGTCACCGCCACGACCAGCGCAATGGCGACGGCCAGCCGCAGGGCGACGAAAAGCCGCGGCAGCATGGCCGGAATGATGATCTTGGCGATTCGAGCGGCTGGCGACAGGCCCAGAGCTCGCGCGACTTCAAGCAGCGCGGGCTCGATCTGGCGCACGGCGGTCTGGGTCAGGATGAGTATGGGCCATACCGTGGCGAACGCAACGACGCTGACCTCCATGTTTATACCGAAGCCGAAGATCAGCATGGCAAGCGGAATAAGCGCGACGGATGGGATGGTGCGGAATATTTCCACGGACAGAAAGCTGGTTTGCGCGGCATGCCGCGAAAGCCCCAGCAGAATGCCCAACGCTATGCCGAGCAGGGTGGCTATCAGCAGGCCCAGTCCGGCGCCAAGCAGTGTGAAGCCTGTCGCAGCCAATAAGGAACCGTCGTTCAGCGCTTGCAGAAAGGCCTGCGCGGCCAGGGTCGGCGGCGCCAGCGCATCGCTGTTGACGGCGACGGTTCTGGCGTAGACCTCCAGCGCCGCCAGCAGGGCCAGGGGAAAAGCCAGTGCGCGCGCCCATTTCAAGATGGCTTCAGGCATGTCAGTGGTGCCCCAGGAATTGATACAGCTCGCGCCGCAGGCGCAGAAAATCGGGATGCTCCTTGGTGGAAAGCTGGTTCCTGGGATGGGGAATGCTTACGTCGATCATGGCGGCCAGGCTGGGCTGTGCGGGCGTGGGGTTGGCGCGCAGCGCGATGACGCGATCGCCCAGGTAGATGGCTTCTTCCAGGTCGTGGGTTACGAACAGGACGGTCAGGTCGCTGTTGCGCACGAGCTTCAGCAGCCCGTCCTGCAGGCTTTCGCGCGTCATGGCGTCGAGCGCGCCGAACGGTTCGTCCATCATCAGGATTTCAGGCTCCTGGGCCAGGCAGCGGGCGATTTGCACGCGCTGCTGCATGCCGCCGGAAAGCTGGGCGGGAAACTTGCGCGCATGCTCGGCGAGGTTGACGGTTTCCAGCACCCGCTGGATGCGCTCGGGGCGCTGTCCGGCCGGAATCGATGCGGCCTCCAGGGCCAGGCTGATATTGCCTTCCACGGTGCGCCAGGGAAGCAGGGCCCGGCCGTAGTCCTGGAATACAAAAGCCATTTCCCTGGACGGGCCGGCAACGACCTCGCCGCGGCGGCGCACGGCCCCGCCGCTGGGCGTGACGAAGCCCGCCGCGGCCCGCAGCAGCGTGGTCTTGCCGCAGCCTGAAGGCCCGATGATGGAGATGAATTCGCCCTTGTTGACGGTAAAGCTGGTGGGAGACAGGATTTGCCTGCCTCCCAGCTCGATGGCTACGTTTTCAAAACTCAGAATGCTCATTGAACCCGGCTCACTTGACGATGAGCCTGGCCAGGTCGGGCGTGGCTTTCAGCATATGTTGTTCATTCATGGCTTCGACCCAGTACGACAATTGCTTTTCGGTGATGACGGGGCTGGGCGGATTGATTTGCATGGCGGCCAGGACGGGAGGCGGAAGCTTGATGTACTTGCCCAGTTGCTGGCGGACGACGGCGTCGTTCTTGGGGTCGGCGGCAAAGGCCGAGCCTTCCTTCAGCGCGGCCTGGAAGGCCTTGACCTGCTCGGCGTTCTTGTCCGCCCAATCCCGGCGGGCGGCGAAAACCAGGGTCGGCATGCCTTCGGGCAGTTCGGTCAGGAAGCGCGAGACGATATGCCCGGTGCCGGTGGAGGTGATGCGCTGCATGAAGGGATCGGCGGTCACGACGCCGTCGATGGAGCCGCCGCGCAGCAGGTCGTTGTGCTGCGGAAACGCGGCCTCCACGAACTTGACCTTGGTGTAGTCCACGCCCTGTTGGGTCAGCCACTTGCGGAACGCCACATGCAGCAAGGCCCCCAGGCCCGGCGCGCCGATGGTCTTGCCGATGCAGTCCTGGGCGGTCTTGATGCCGCTGGCCGTGCTGGCAACGAACCCGGCGCCGGTGGAGTGCTTCGATAGCTGGCTGCAGCCGCCGATGATGACGTGATCCAGCCCGCCGTCGTTGGCCTGCAGGAATACGGAAGGGGTTTCCCCGCCCACGATCAGCGATCCGGATTGCACGGCGGGCGGCAAGGATGGGTTCAAGGGGATGAACTTCGGTTGCACATTCAGTTTGTGCTTGGCGAAAAAGTCGCCTTCCGTGGTGGAAAACAGGTAGGCAAAGTCGGCGACCGTGGTGTAGCCGACGGAGATGTCGGTGGCGCCCTGGGCGCGAAGCGGCAGCGCGCGTGTGGCCAGAAGGGCGGTGGCAGCGCTCAGGAATGTGCGCCGGCTGATGGTCGGATTGATGGTCATGGTGTCTCCCTCTTGGTTTTGATGGATGTGGCGTGTCATTGGCACTGGCGATGAGTTTTAATTTTCGAATATGGCGACCGCGCGGGTCCATCCAGCCGAAGCACCGCGTATTTTGTGCGGGAAGCAGCTTATCAGGAATCCGTCTCCGGGCAGGGCCTCGAGATTGTGCAGCTTTTCCAGGTGGCAGTAGCCGATGTCCTTGCCCGCCTTATGGCCCTCCCACAACAGGCTTTTGTCGCCGGTTTGCGCGAACTTTTTGGCGGTGTAGGAGAACGGGGCGTCCCAGCTCCAGGCGTCGATGCCGGTTAGGCGCACGCCGCGTTCCAGCAGATACATGGTGGCTTCGTAGCCCATGCCGCAGCCGGTGTTGACGTAGTCGTTGTGGCCGTAGCGCGACCCGGCGCGGGTATTGACCAGCACGATTTCCAGGGGCTGCAGTGTATGGCCGATGCGGGCCAGCTCGGCTTCGACGTCGGCGGCGGTGGCAACGTAGCCGTCGGGGAAATGGCGGAAGTCCAGCTTCACCCCTGGCTGGAAGCACCATTCCAGCGGCACCTGGTCGATGGTGATGGAGGGCTTTCTGTCGCCCAGCTTTTCGTCCATCGTGGAGTGGAAGTGCCAGGGGGCGTCCAGATGGGTGCCGCTGTGGGTGGTCAGGCGCACCCATTCGGCGGCGGCCGCCTCGCCGTCGGGAAAGTCCTCGGGCTTGGTGCCGGGCAGCAACTGGGTGAATTCCTGGACGGTGTCTTTATGGGT
>JBEBXF010000142.1:0-7845 GCA_040391725.1 Eoetvoesiella caeni
AGCAGGCGACGCGTCTGACGGAGGCGGTGGCGGTGTTCAAGATCAACGCCAGCGAAATCATCGACCTCGCCGCGCCTTCCCTGAAAGCCCCCGAACCCGCCATCGGCGACCTTCAGGCCGTCACAGCCTAGAAAGCCCCCAAGCCGGGCAAGTCGCGAAAGCGGTGCGGGCGGCGGGCCGCATGCTTTGCCTGGGGGCGGCCCGGCGACAACTCAGCCTCCGCCGGCCAGGGCCTGGGTCAAGCGGCTCATGGCGGCGTACCCCGAGTCGAACAGGCTGCTCAGAAACGGCGAGGTCTGGGGCAGTATCACCATCAGCAGGATCAGGCCGGTGGTCAGGGTAATGGGAAAGCCCACGGCAAATACGGAAAGCTGCTGGGCCGTGCGGTTCAGGATGCCCAGGGCCAGGTTGATGGTCAGCAGGATGATGATCAGCGGCAAAGCCAGCAGCATGCCGCTGACCAGCACTTGCGAACTCCATTCGAACAGTACGCTGAAGCCGTCGGTATTCATGGCGTGGACGCTGATGGGCAGGATATCGAAGGTTCGCAGCACGCCGGCCAGCACCAGAAGGTGCCCGTTCAGCACAAGAAACAGCAGGCTGGCTATGACGTTCATGAGACGGGCCATTACCGCCGTGTTCGCTCCGGTGGCCGGGTCGAAGAACGAGGCGAAGGACAGGCCCATTTGCAGCCCGATGAATTCCCCCGCTGTTTGCACGGCGGCAAACACGATGCGCATGGTCAGGCCCAGCGCGATGCCGATCAGAACCTGTTGCGCCGCAATCCATAAGCCTTCGTACGAACCTGGGGGAACCTGGGGCAAGGGGCCTATGCTTGGGGCGATGGCGATGGTGACCAGCGCGGAAAAGCCGATCTTGACCCGCAGGGGCACGGACGAGTCGCCAAGCACCGGAGCCGTGCCCACCAGGGAAAGAATGCGGAAAAACGGCCATAGAAATGCCGTGATCCAGCCGTACAGTTGATCCAGTTGAAACGAAATCATGGGTCGGCGCGCGCCTGGCGGCGCCTCAGGAAACCATGCCCGGAATCTGCGAGAAAAGCAGGGTCATGTAGTCGACCATGGTGCTGATCAGCCACGGACCCAGCAGGACCAGCGCGGCGCCGACGGCCAGCAGCTTGGGAATGAAGGACAAGGTCATTTCGTTGATCTGCGTCGCGGCCTGGAAAATGCTGATGAACAAGCCGACGGCCAGGGTAACCATGAGCATGGGGCCCGCCATGAGCAAGGCCACTTTCATGGCGAGATAGGTCATGGACATGACGGTTTCGGAAGTCATCGCAATGCCTTATTGGTAAAAACTGCGAGCCAGCGAACCCAGCAGCAGATGCCAGCCGTCGGCCAGCACGAACAGCATGAGCTTGAACGGCAGGGATATGGTCACGGGCGGCACCATCATCATCCCCAGGGCCATCAGGACGCTGGCAATGACCAGGTCGATGATGAGGAATGGAATGAAAATGGTGAAGCCGATCTGGAACGCGGTCTTGAGTTCGCTGGTGACGAAGGCCGGCACCAGCACGCGCAGCGGAACTTCGTCCGGGCTTTGCAGCTCGCCGACGTTGGCCATATTGGCGAACAGCGACAGGTCGGCTTGGCGCGTCTGGTGCAGCATGAAGGTGTGCAGCGGCTTTATGCCGCGATCCAGGGCGGTTTCGAATGAAATCGTGCCGGCGCTGAGGGGCTGGTAGGCCTGGCTGTAAACCTGGTCGAACACCGGCGACATGGTGAACAAGGTCAGAAACAAGGCCAGCCCGATCAATACCGAATTGGGCGGCGACGCGCCGGTGCCCATGGCGTTGCGCAGCAGGCCCAGCACAATGATGATCCGGGTAAAGCCGGTCATCATGAGCAGGATGGCCGGCAGGAACGACATCGCGGTCAGCAGCAGCAGCGTCTGTATGCTTAGTGAATAGGTCTGGCTGCCGTTGGGGCCGGCCGTGGCGGTAATGGCCGGCAAGGTCGCCTGGGCCAGGCTGGCTGAAGGATAGCACCACGCCAGGATGGCCAGGCCTGTCAGCAATGCTGCGGCTAGCAGCGGCGACAGTCGTCGGCTGGCGCGGCGGGCAATGAATGATACGCTCATGATGAATGGGGCGCCGGCTTAGCGGTCGCGCCGGGACGCGGCCCGGGTAAGTATGCCTGCGAAGGAAGACGGTTGGACGGCCTGGGGCGAAGATTGGGTGGAATCGGACGGCGCCGAGGCGGGCATGGTGTGCAGCAAGGAAACCTGGTTGCCCGTGACGCCCACGACCAGGCGAGCATCTTCGACCTCCACGATGGAAATGTAGGCGCGCGCGCCCAGGCTTTGAGTTCCGAGCAGCCGAATGCTCTGGCCTTGATTGGCGCGCAGCCAGCCGGAGCGGCGCGCGGCCCAGGCTGCCGCCAGGATGAGCGCCACGACGACGAACAGGCTGGCGACGAGGCGCAGGGTGTCGGCTTGAGTCATGGGGCTAGCGGCGGCTGTTGAGGCGGTTGAGCCGGTCGGAGGGGGTGATGATGTCGGTCAGGCGAATGCCGTACTTGTCGTCCACCACCACGACTTCGCCCTGCGCGATCAGGTAGCCGTTCACGAAAATGTCCATGGGCTCGCCGGCCAGGCCGTCCAGTTCGACCACCGAGCCCTGGCCCAGTTGCAGGATGTTCTTGATGGTCAGTTTGGTGCGGCCCAGTTCCACCGACAACTGCACGGGAATGTCCATGATCAGGTCGATGTCGCTGTCGCTGTCGGCCGCGCTGTCCACCAAGGGCTGAAACACCTGCTGAGCGGCGCTGGGGATTGGGTCGGGCGCGGGCGCCGTTGCGGCGGTCTGCTCGGCCAGGGCGCTGGCCCAGTCGTCCACGTCCTGTTGCAGGCCGTCGGCCTGAGTGGCTTGTTTGGTTTGCGCCGATTGCTCGGACAGCGCCGCGGCCCAATCCGCGTCCGTGGTTTCCGGCGTGCCGCTGTCTTTGTCGGGGTCTTGGGTGGGATCAGTCATGATGAGTCGCTTTGGTTGGTTCGGTTTCGTTGTTCGCCAGCATTCGTTTCACGCGCAGTGCGTATCGTCCGTTGAAGGTGCCGTAGGAGCATTCCATGACGGGCACTTCTCCGACCCGGGCGGTAATGAGGGGCGATATCTCGATGGGGAGTATGTCGTTGACCTGCATCTGGAGCAGGTCGGCAATGGTGGAGGAAATGGTTGCGAATTCGGCGACGAGCTCGACGTTGGCGCTGCGTACTTGGCGCGACAACTGGTGCATCCAGCGCTGGTCGACCGATTCCATGGTGTTTTCCTGCAGCGGACGCGTAAGCAGGTCGCGCACGGGTTCGATCATGGAATAGGGCAGGCAGATGTTCAGGTTGCCGCCCGAGGCGCCCAGTTCGATGTTGAACGACGAGACGACGACGATTTCGTTGCCGCTGGTGATGCTGGCGAACTTGGTGTGCATTTCGGAGCGCACATATTCGAATTCGACCGGGTACACGCTTTGCCAGGCGGTGCCGTAGCTTTCCAGCGTAAGGTTGAGCAGGCGGCGGATGATGCGCTGTTCCGTGATGGTGAAATCACGCCCTTCCACACGGGTGCTGTAGCGTCCGTGTCCTCCGAAAAGGCTGTCGATGACCAGGAAGACCAGATTGGGGTCGAAGGTGAACAGCGAGACGCCGCGCAGGGGCTTCATGCTGACCATGTTCAGATTGCTGGGCACGGGCAGGTTGCGCTCGAACTCCGAGTATTTCATGACCTTGATGGCCGAAACGGTGATGTCGGCGTTGCGGCGCATGAAGCTCAGCAGCGTGGCGCGCAGGCGCCGGGCGAATCGCTCGTTGATGAGCTCGAGCGTCTGCATGCGATGGCGCACGACGCGGTCGGGCGAACTCAGGTCGTAGGGGCGCACCCCGTGCAGATCGGGCGCTTCGGCGGCCTTGTCGTCGCTTTCGCCCGTTACGCCCGCCAGCAGCGCATCGACTTCATCCTGCGAGAGAAAGGTTGAATACGACATTTATTGAATCACAAAGGCGGTAAACAGTACGCTGGAAATGGATGGCGCGGTCAGCCTGGGATCGTACGGAGCTTGCAGCGCGTTGATCAGGTTCTGGGTAAGCTGGGCCCGGCCTTCCGGCGCCTGCAAGGCGGCCGAATTGAATTTGGCCAATTCGGTCAGCACGCGGCTGCGCACTTCCGGCATGTAGGTCTGGAGCTGCTGGCTGGATTCGTCGTTCAGAACGCGCAAGCTGATTTCCGTATACAGGATACGGCTGGATTGCGGTTCGTTCAAGGTGACGGTAAACGGTTCCAGCGGCAGGAAAATGGGCTTGGGGACGGGCGCGGGCTTTTCGGGGACGGACGCGGTATGGGCGCCCGAGAACATGGGGCCGCCGAATTGCTTCAGCAAAATAAAGGTGCCCGCGATGCTGATGCCGATGACCAGTACGGCGAGCAACAATATTTTGAGGAATTTCGAGGATTTTTTCGATGCTGATGTGGCCATAATTTCTGCGGAATCGTTTCGGTCGTTTCAGAGGCGGATAAGGGGTTGAAAGTGGGGTCAGGCAAAGGTGTCGACGATGGCGTTGGGGTTTTGGAGCGTACGCGCGCCGACGAGGGCGACGGAACTGTCCATGGCCGGTTCGCTGGCTCCCGTCTCTGTTACCGCGTGCTGCTTGCCGCCGGACTGGAACAAATGCTCGAACGGGGTTTGTTGCTGGCCTTGATCGTTGACGCTGGTCTGGCCCAGCGAAATGCCCGCCTGGGCCAGTTGCTGCTGCAATTGCGGCAGGGCGCTTTCAACGGCGTGGCGCACCGAGGCATGGGCGGAAACGAATACCGCCTGGGCTACGTTGTCGTTGATGTTGATGGTGATGCGCAAAGGCCCGAGGTCGGGAGGATCCAGGCGCAACTCGGCGGTTTGGACCCGGTTGTGCGCGGTTTGGGCCAGTGTGACCATCTGGCGGCCGAAGTCCGCCGGCCATTGTGGCTGCTGCAGCGGCGTGGAGATGGCCAGGCTGCCGGAGGGCAACGCCGTTCCCGCAGGTTGGGTTTGCGTGGCGGCCTGGGCGGCGGCGCCTGCGGCGGTCAGGCCGGCCATGTCGTTCACTGCCACAACGGTTGTTGCGGCCGGTGTGCTGGTGTTTTGCTGCTGGGGGGCCGTGCCGTGCAGCGGCGTCGCGGCGACGGCGCCGGCCTGGGCGGCGGCTATCGTCGATGCGGCGGTCGAAGCCTGCGCGCGCGCGGATTGAGCCGTGCCACGCGCCGCGGGCGCGTTCGCGCCGGATGCGTCCTTGTCGCCGGGCTTGTCGGCGCCGGTGCTGGCCGGCTTGTCGTCGAGCCTGGCTTCGGGCTTGACGTCGGTCAAGATGGCCGGCGTCGAGCGTGCGGTATCCGTTGCGGCATTGCCGGCTCCAGAGAGTAATGCGCTCTTGAGGCCGGCGGCCGGCAAATCGTGCGCACCGCTGGCGGCATCGGTGGCGTTGTCGGCGCTGGCGCCGACCGCGCCGCCGGTTTCCAAAGAGGCCAGCGTCGTCCGGGCCGTGGCCATTTCGGGCAGGGTCGTCGAGGGGCCCGTGTCGGGGCCGCCGCTCTTGGTCGCGGCTTTGCCTGCTTTGGGCATGGCGTGGGCGGCCAGGTCGAGCGCGATTTGCGGCAGCGACAGGCCTTGTTCGCCGGCAAGCGTGGCCAGTTCCGCGTCATTCGCGGCTTCTTCGCCCTTTTTTTCCGTATCGCCGCGCCGATCCGCCTTGGTGTTGGTGTTGGCGTGGCCGGCGTCGGGCGCTGTGCTCCGGGCCTGTTGCCCTTGTTGCTGCCCCTGCGCGGCATGCTGGCGGCCCAATATCTGGGAAAAGCTGGCTGCGTCTGGTTCGTTGCCGCCTGGCGCGGCATCCGCGCGGGCGGGAGCCGGAACGGGGGAGTTGGGAAGCGCTGAGGCTATTGTCGGTGTATTCATGCCTGATCCCAAAAATTAATGTGTATTGCCCATGCGGCGGAAAAGAATGGCGGAAATCTCGTCGTTGCTGCGTTGTTCGTTGCGGTTGTCGAGAATGGCCTGCTGCCGTTTTTGCCTGGCTTGCAGGGCTTCGAACGAGCTGAGCCGGCGCTTTTCCGCATACCACTGTTTTTTGCCGTTTTCGATTTTCAGGTCGATTTGCGCCACAACCTTATTTTGCTGTGAAATGGCTTCGTCCAAAGTGGCGATAAACTGCCTAAAATTGTGATAGTTCGAGGCGGACATGCCGCCCAGCGTGGCTTTTTGGAGGCGTTCGGCGTAATCCTGGCGGTAAACATGCAGGGTCGAAAGCTGCTCTTTGGCATTATGACGTTCGGTTGTCAGGAGTTGCAGTCTTTTCGCGGCTTCATCCGCGTCGTTCCGAGCGAGATCGATCAGGGTGTCCAGCGGGTTCGGTTTAGCCATGGGCAGCCTCGGCTTCGGGCTGGTCGTGGCCCAGTACGGCGGCCAGTTCGTTGGTGGCGCGGGTGAAATCCACGCGGCTTTCTATGGCCTGCTGCAAAAAGGCTTCCAGCCAGGGGTATTTTTCGATGGCTTCGTCGATTTTCGGGTCGTTGCCCTTGGTATAGGCGCCCACGGCGATCAGGTCGCGGTTGCGCTGGTAGCGCGACACCATTTTCTTGAACTGGTGCACCATGCTGAATTGCTCCTTCGGAACAATGGCCGACATGACGCGCGAAATGGAAGCCTCGATGTCGATGGCTGGATAATGCCCCGATTCGGCCAGGCTGCGCGACAGCACGATGTGTCCGTCCAGAATGGCGCGGGCGGAGTCGGCAATCGGGTCTTGCTGGTCGTCGCCTTCAGTCAGAACCGTGTAGAACGCGGTGATCGAGCCAGCGGGCTTGCCGTTGACCGGCGCGCCGTTGCCTGCGCGTTCGACCAGGGCCGGCAGCTTGGCGAAGACCGAGGGCGGGTAGCCCTTGGTGGCGGGCGGCTCGCCGATGGCCAGCGCGATTTCGCGCTGCGCCATGGCGTACCGGGTCAGCGAATCCATGATCAGCAGCACGTTCTTGCCCTGGTCGCGGAAGTGTTCGGCCAGGCGCGTGGCGTAGACGGCCGCCTGCAGGCGCAGCAAGGGCGAGACATCGGCGGGGGCGGCCACCACCACGGAACGCTTCAGGCCCTCGGGTCCCAGGTTGTGCTCGATGAACTCCTTGACTTCGCGGCCGCGTTCGCCGATGAGCCCGACCACGATGACGTCGGCCGCCGTGTAGCGCGCCATCATGCCCAGCAGCACGCTCTTGCCCACGCCCGACCCGGCGAACAGGCCCATGCGTTGTCCACGCCCCACGGTAAGCAGGCCGTTGATGGCGCGCACGCCCACGTCCAGCACAGAGTCGATGGGAGCGCGGGCCAGGGGGTTGATGGTTTCCGCGCTGAGCGGCGCTTGCGCCACGTTGCGCAGCGGGCCCAGTTCGTCCAGCGGCCTGCCGGCGCCATCCAGCACGCGCCCCAGCAGTGCGTCGCCGACCGGCAGGTGGCGGCTTTTGATGGCGATGGGGTTTTCCGCGACCTCGTACAAAGGCACGTCGATGGTATGGCGCAGGCCCGCTTCGACGGGGACGACGCGCGCTCCCGGAGGCAGGCCCGAGATGTCGCTTTGCGGCATCAGGTAGAGAGTGTGGCCGTTGAATCCGACGACTTCGGCATCCGCCCAGTAGTTCTGGCCGGGCGAGATTTCTATCCTGCACGCGGCGCCCACGGCCAGACGCAATCCGGTGGCCTCCAGAACCAGCCCGGTGGCGCGGGTGATGCGTCCGGTTGCATGCCATGATTCCGTGCTGGCAACCCGCCCGGAACCTATGTTCAATTGGGCTTGCCAGCGCTGTGCGGCATCGGC
>JBEBXF010000143.1:0-7803 GCA_040391725.1 Eoetvoesiella caeni
AGCGACGGCATCAGCCGTGGCGACACCAGTCCTGTGCGCGAGAGCACCTCCCACAGGATGGCCAGGATCACAAGCGGGTAGAGCACGGCGGCCGTTCGCCGGGCGGCGGCAAGCATGTTTTCAGCCATGGTTCGCTTCCCCTGAGTATTTGTTCGCCAGGAGCCTGCGCCGAACCGCGAGCAGAATCCTGTCGCTGATGAAACCCAGCAGGCCGATGGCCAGGATCGCCGCGTACATCCAGTCGTATCGCATGGCGTCTTGCGAACGCATGATGAGGTCGCCCAGGCCATCGTGCGAGCCCACCATTTCGGCGGCGAACAGAACGATGAACGACAAGGCCAGGCCCGACCGCAATCCGGTGAAAATTTGCGGCAAGGAGGCCGGCAACACGACGTGCCAGAAAATATAGGCGCGCTTTGCCCCCATGTTGCGAGCCGCCCAGATCAGGCGGACGGGCGTGGCCCGGGCTCCGTACAAGGTATTGATGAAGGTCGGGAAGAAAACCGCCACCGAGATGACGGCTATCTTGGATATGTCGCCGAACCCCAGCCAGGTAATGATCACCGGCAGCAGCGCGATTTTTGGCACCGGGTACAAGGTCGATACGAGGGGGTCGAAGAAGGCTTCCGCCTTGCGCCATACGGCGCTGAGCAGTCCGATGAACACGCCGGACGTGGCGCCGAGGACGAAGCCGCTATAGGATCGAATGCCCGACGCCACGGTGTCGCGGTATAGATCGCCGCTGGCGAGCAGATGCCAGATGGTGGCGGCAATGGTTGTTGGCGCCACCACGTAGCGAGGCGCGTCGTGGCGGTCCGCGGCCCATTGCATTGCAACCAGCAGCAGGACGGGAAGCGTCCAGCCGATCAGGCCGCGCAGCGTACTGCGCACGCGGGTCGGACAGGCAGCGTCCTTGCGCAGGGCCGTCATGCCGCCTCCTTGGCCCGCAGGACTTCCTCGCGCAACATGTCCCAGATTTCGGCGTGCTGATCCGTGAACGCCTGCGATTTTCTTATTGCGGCGGAGCGGGGGCGCGGCAGGTCGACGCGCAGATCGGCCTTGATGCGTCCGGGCCGCGCCGTGAAAACGATGATCCGGTCGCTCAGGTAGATGGCTTCTTCGATGTCGTGGGTGACGAAGAGGACGGTTCGGCGGTTCTGTTGCCAGATGTCGGTCAATTCTTCCTGCATCAGTTCGCGCGTTTGCGCGTCCAGCGCGCCGAAGGGCTCGTCCATGAGCAGCATCTGCGGTTCATAGGCCAGCGTGCGCGCCAGCGCAACGCGCTGCTGCATGCCGCCCGAAAGCTCCCCAGGATAGCTGTTCTCGAACTTGGCGAGCCCCACCATGGCGATGTACTTGCGGGCAACAGCCAGCCGCTCGGACTTGTCCAGGCCTTTTACCTCCAGGCCCCAGGCGACATTGCCGAGGACGGTGCGCCAAGGAAACAGGGCGTAGTCCTGGAACAGCATGCCGCGATCCGGGCCAGGCTTCGAAACGGGCCGCCCGGCAAGGCTGATCGTGCCTCCCGTGCGGGCTTCGAAGCCTCCGACGATGTGCAGGAAGGTACTCTTCCCACAGCCGGATGGCCCCACTATGCTGACGAACTCGCCTTCGGAAATCGAAAGGTCGAAGTTCTCCAGGGCGGTGACGGCTTGGCCGTTGCGCAGGAATTGCTTGGATATTCCTTCGGCCTTCAGGTATTCCGTATTTGGCTGCATGCTTACTCCGGCAGATAGGACATGTCGATGACTTGTTTCAGATCCAGCTTCGTGTCGATATAGCCGAATTTTGTCAGGTCGCCCACCAAGCTGTGCATGGCGTCCATATTGACTTTGCCGTCCAGGGGGAGCCCGTTTTTACGCATGTTGACGAATGTGTCCAGCGGAATGTTGACGAACCGGGCATCGATGAGTTCCTGGCCGCTTTTACGTGGTTCCTTGGCATAGAAATGAGCGGCTTTTACCAGGTCGGCAAGGAAGGCGCGCAGTACGTCCGGATGTTCCTT
The DNA here is from genome assembly GCA_040391725.1 of Eoetvoesiella caeni. Taxonomy (GTDB): domain Bacteria; phylum Pseudomonadota; class Gammaproteobacteria; order Burkholderiales; family Burkholderiaceae_B; genus Eoetvoesia; species Eoetvoesia caeni_A. Next base: position 2,006 of record JBEBXF010000143.1, read on the forward strand.
CACCATTTTTTCACTGGCAAGCAGCAGCATCAGGTCTTCTTCGTGGCCAGTGCCGTCGGAGGACGTGAACACGGTGTGCATGCCGCCACGCTTTTCTTCGAATGCGGCAAATGGCTGGGGAAAGGCGCCCACGTCGAGTTGGCCGGATCGTACGGCTTCGCCTTGGCTGGGAAATGGAATGGCCACCCATTTGACGTCGCGGGCGGGATCGAGGCCGTTCTTGGTCAAGGCAAGACGCGCCCAGATTTCGGCGGAGGAGCGAGCTCCGTTGATGCCGATGGTCTTGCCCTTGAGGTCTTTGATCGTCTTGATGGGCGAACTGTCCAGCGCCATGTATTGCGTGGCGAAGCCGTTGCCGCCCTCGCGGGACAGGGACGCGACAACCTTGAATTTCAAGCCATGGGCTGCGGCCATCATGACGCTGTGGGTGGAACCGGTGGCAATGTCGAGCTCGCCGGCTTCCAGGGCTTGAAAACGCTTATCGGTTCCTCGGAAGAAGGTGTAGTCGAGCTTATAGGCCTTGCCCTGGTTCGGGGTGACTTCGGGCGAGGCCTTCATGACCCATAGCGGCTCCTCGGCCGCCGATCCATACCCTACCCGCAAGGTGAGCGGGTCGGCGTGACTGGTGCTGAAACCCAGGGACAGCAGTGCGAACAAGGCGCTGCCCAGCGCCTTCTTGAGATGCGGCATCATGTCTTCTCCTTTATGGCTATAACTGATTTGCCTGCGTGTAGTGTAGGTTCCCTCCTTTGCAATGGGTAGTGAGTTATGCTGTTCCTTCGAACGATTTTACTTATCGGGTGATTTTTATATCGTCCCAGGAAAGCACTTGGCCATGAGCGAAAGAAATCATTTGCGGCACTTGCGGGCGCTTATCGCGGTTGTCGAGGCGGGCAGCATCGCCCGCGCGGCGGAGCATCTTTTACGCACTTCTTCGGCGGTGGCCAACTCCATCCGTCAGCTTGAAATCGCCTTCGAGGCGACCCTGTTCGACAGAGAGCCTTCGGGAATGACGCCCACCCGCTTCGGCGATACCGCTTATCGGCGGGCAAAACGAATCGCCGGCGAGCTGCGGCTTGCCTCCCTCGAACTGGCGCCCTTCAAGGCGCTTCCCAATGCGCCGTTGTTTTCAATGCTGGTCGGTGAACGGCAATTGGCCGTGTTGGTGCGGCTGCGCGAGATGGGGCATATGCCCAGCGTCGCGGCCATAATGGGGTTGTCGCAGCCGGCGGTCAGCGCGCTGCTGCGCCAGGTCGAAGACTCTTTGGGGTTGCGCCTGTTCCGGCGCACGTCGAAGGGCATGGTCATCACCGAAGAGGGCGATCTCCTGTTGTTTCACGTTCAGCGGGTCTTGGCGGAGCTGCGGCATCTCGAGGTGGACATCGCCCAGCATCGGGGCGAAATAACCGGGCATCTGAGGTTTGCGGCGCTCCCCGCTTTGCGAACCCGTGTTCTGCCGCAGGCCATTGCAACGCTGATCGGCAAGCATCCCAATATCCAGGTGTCCATGGTGGATGCGCCTTTTGAAATCCTGTTCGAGGGCGTGCGTTCGGGTGAAATCGACTTCATCCTGACAGGCCTGAGCGCGGAGTACGCCCACCGGGATTTTCAAGTCCGGGTAATCGGCAGAGATCGGCTGGTCGCGGTGGTGCGCGCGGGGCATCCTTTGTGCGCAAAGGACGGGGTGGAGATCGCCGACCTGGTGCGTTATCCGTGGGTGTTGCGAGATAGAGGAGCGCCGACGCGCGAGTTGCTGAACAATCTGTTCCTGCGTCTTGGCGTCAAGCCGCCTCACGTCTCGGTTCAGGCCGGCGATCTTGGAATATTACGGGGCCTTTTGCAGCACAGCGACGTCGATTCCGCCGTGTCTCCGGAATACCTGGCCTATGAAATCGCCTCGGGCGAAGTGCGCATGCTGGACATCGAGCTCCCCGACACTGAACGGGATATGGGCTTTATTTTTCGCAGGGATGCGCAGCTTTCGTCGTTGAGCGAAATATTCATGCAACATATCGAGCGTGCCGCGGCCGACATCATGAACCGATGAATCCACGTGTGCGCGGCGTCTGTTCAGCTGCCTGTCATCTTCAGCAGAATCCCTCGCAAATGCCTTGAAATGTCGTTCCCGTAAGCGCATCATGGATGCATAAAACGATGGGGGTTGAGTGTCCTTGACAGGAGACTTTCATGGCAGAAGAAATCAAACAAGCCAACCCCGCCCCGCTGGGACTGGTCGGTTTCGGATTCACTACGGTAATGCTCAGCTTGATCAACGCGGGTGTGCTGCCCAAGGGCGGCGAGCAGGTGGTGTTGCCGCTTGCATTCGCGTTTGGCGGCCTCATTCAAATACTGGCCGGCCTGCTGGAATTCAAGGGCGGCAATACGTTCGGCATGGTGGCGTTTCTGTCGTACGGCGCATTCTGGTGGTGGTTTACCTTCCTGGTCCTGCTGGGTGGACACGGCGTGCTGGATCTGTCGCAAGCCGGCAGCACCATTGCGGTGGCTTTGCTCGGCTGGGGGGTGTTCACGCTTTATATGTGGGTGGCCACCTTCAAGCTGAATAAAGCGCTTTGGTGGGTATTCCTTACCTTGTGGATCACCTTTTTCCTGCTGGGCTTCGGCGCGTTGCTGGGTGTGAACGGCCTTAGCGTCGCCGGCGGGTGGGTTGGCGTTCTATGCGGGCTCATCGCCGTGTACACGAGCTTCGCGCTGGTAACCAACATAACTTTCAATCGAACGGTGCTGCCCCTGGGCGCGCCGATTTCCGGCTGAGCAGACAGTCGATGCAGGCAGGCACGGAGCGCGCTATTGCTGCCGGCCGGCTCGATAGCGTCCTGCTCCGGCAAGGAGATGACGGTCATGACCAACAAGACTCACACCGAGGAACGCACCGAGGCAACCGAAGCCCAGATTGCGGTGCACTGGAAGGAAGAGCAGTATTTCCAGCCCTCCAAGGCGTTCATCGAGCAGGCGAATATGCGCGATCCGGATATTCGCAAGAAGTTCGGCGAAGATAACTTCCCCGACTGCTTCAGGGAATATGCGGATATGTTGACTTGGTCGACGCCGTACTCCACGGTGCTCGACACGAACAATCCGCCTTTCTGGAAATGGTTTACGGGAGGCAAGCTCAATGCGTGCTTCAACTGCGTCGACCGCCATCTGGCGCAGTATCGCAACAAGGCGGCCTTCATCTTTGTCGGCGAACCCGAGGAAGACCCGCCGGTGGCGCTTACTTACCAGGAGCTGTATGTTCGGGTGAACGAGATGGCGGCGCTGTTGCGCGACTTCTGCGGGCTCAAGGCAGGCGATCGGGTGACCCTGCATTTGCCGATGACGCTCGACCTGCCCATCACGATGCTGGCCTGCGCGCGGCTGGGTGTCATCCACTCCCAGGTGTTTGGCGGGTTTTCGGGTCAGTCCTGCGGTTCGCGCATCCAGGACTCCGGCAGCCGGATCCTTATTTCGGCGGACGCCTATTGGCGTTCGGGCAAATTGATCGATCACAAGGTGAATGCCGACATCGCGGTAAAAACGGCAAAGGAGATGGGGCAGGAAGTCGACAAAGTCCTTATCTGGCAACGGTATCCGGGCAAGTACAGTTCGCCCGCGCCCATGGTCGAGGGACGCGACTTTTTCGTGAACGACGTCCTCGAGCAGTACAAGGGGAAACGGGTGGAGCCGGTGTCGATGGATGCCGAGGCGCCGTTGTTCCTGATGTATTCCAGCGGCACCACCGGCAAGCCCAAGGGATGCCAGCACCGCACCGGCGGCTATCTGGCGTATGTGGCCGGCACGTCCAAGTACATTCAGGACATTCATCCCACGGACACCTACTGGTGCATGGCCGACATCGGCTGGATCACAGGGCATTCGTATATTGTCTATGGCCCGCTGCTGCTGGCCGCAACCAGCGTGGTTTATGAAGGCACTCCCACTTACCCGGACGTGCGGCGTCCGTGGCGCATCGCCGAGCGGCTGGGCGTCAATATTTTCCATACTTCGCCCACAGCGGTTCGCGCGCTGCGGCGGCAGGGACCCGAGGAACCCAGGAAGTGCAACTACCACTTCAAGCACATGACGACCGTGGGCGAACCCATCGAGCCGAGCGCCTGGCGCTGGTACTACGAAGAGGTGGGCAAGGGCGAGGCGGTGATCGTGGACACATGGTGGCAAACCGAAAACGGCGGCTTCCTGTGCAGCACGGTGCCCGCGCTCGATGCCATGAAGCCCGGCAGCGCCGGCCCCGCCCTGCCGGGCATCTACCCGGTCATCTACGACGATGACGACAAGGAAGTGCCCAAGGGTTCCGGACAGGCCGGCAATATGTGCATCCGCAATCCCTGGCCGGGAATCATGCAGACCATCTGGGGCAACGACCAGCGCTTCGTCGACACGTATTACAAGCGCTATTGCAAGAACCCCAAGAGCAAGGACTGGCGCGACTGGCCCTATATGTCGGGCGACGGCGCGATGCAGGCGGAGGACGGCTATTTCCGCATTCTCGGCCGGCTCGACGACGTCATCAATGTCTCGGGCCACCGCCTGGGCACCAAGGAGGTCGAATCCGCCTGCCTGACCGTGCCCGAAGTCGCGGAAGCCGCGGTGGTTCCCGTCGTGGACGAGATCAAGGGGCGGGTGCCCGACATCTATGTTTCCTTGACCCCGGGTTCGGAGAACGCGGACGACGTCGCCAAGCGGGTCGTCAAGGCGTGCGAGGACATGATCGGCAAGATTGCGCGGCCGAGACGGGTTTTCATCGTGCCCGACATGCCCAAGACCCGATCCGGCAAGATCATGCGCCGTGTGCTGGGCGCCATCTCCAACGGACGCGACGTCGGCGACGTAACGACCCTGGCCAATGCGGCGGTTGTGGACGAGATCCGCACGATGGTGCAGGGCAAGCAGGCTGCTTCGGGTGAAGGGCAGCCCAAGCAGTAGTGGATAGGTCCTCCCGAGGCGGCATTGCGTGGGCGGATGTCGCCTTCATCGTTGAATCCAGGAACGCGCCAATGGAACGGAAGATTTCGGATGAAAAGCTGGGCGAAGCCGCCGAGGCGGTGCGGTCCGCTTGCCTGCGCGCGGCGATGGATGGGTACGAGAGGGCGGGGCTGGGCGGTTTGTGCGAAGAGGGTCGCTGGGAGATGGTGGTCGATGCGATCCGGTCGCTGGACGTCGATGCGGTCGTGCGCAACGCCGTGGGCGGAACGTCAGGACTCTTTGATGAAATCGATGAAAGCCCGCAAGGGCGCGGGAACCAGGCGCCGTCCGGGGTAGTAAAGAAAGGGGCCTGAGAAGTGCAGCCACCATGGCTCGAGCACGGGTTCGAGGGCGCCGCTGTCGAGGTGGGAATGCAGTTCAACAAGAAGACGAGGAGTCACAAAACTCTCTCACCTCATCTTTGATTGAGAACTCTGGACAGGAAAATCCTCTTGTTTCTGTTCGCAATCTTCGCAAGACTTTCCCTGCTCCTGTTGGAGACCCATTTGTTGCTGTCAAGGGTATCTCCATGGATATGTATCGTGGATCGATCTTTGCTTTGTTAGGCCACAATGGTGCCGGAAAGACTACTACTATCAACATGCTCACTGGCCTCTACAATGCCACTTCTGGTTACGCTACTTTGATGGGTTATGATACTCGTTATGAAATGAAGGATATTCGTCGTAAGATGGGTGTATGTCCTCAGCATGATATTTTGTATCCTTACTTGTCAGTTCGTGAGCATTTGGAGCTTTTTGCTGCCATTAAAGGTGTTCCTGGTGATCAGGTCAAGGATGATGTTATGAAGACCATTG
>JBEBXF010000144.1:0-7750 GCA_040391725.1 Eoetvoesiella caeni
GCCGCGGCCGTATCCGGCTCGACCTGCACGCCCGGGCCGGTCTGGGAAAGAATGACATAGTCGATGCCCGCCTGGTCCATGTCCTGCAGGCGCATTGCGTCGAAGTCGGCCAGGCGCGCGTTCAGCTGCGCGGCGGCCGCCGGGTCGATCTGGCCGACGAAGGCCTTGGAATACGCCTCGAACCCCACTGCCGAAAAATGTTCCTCAAACGCAATCTTTCGTATTCGACTCACTACAAATCTCCTCGTATCACAGACGGTCGCACTACTTTGCAGCCCTTGCTGAATAGCATCATTTTTATCAGTACACTAACAATAAGGGCGGGACTTCTCCCGTACTGGAAAAATGAGAAAAATCTGCCTTGGCCACGGTATACATGAATTCCAGCACACAGAATCAGGACTGCCCATGCCGCGGCATTGATGGATGTGGCTGCGAATTAAGTCAGTATACTGACAATTTATGCGAATTTCCATGGCTTGCCACATCGGACAAACCCTTAAAAGGAAATCGAAAACAGGATACTAGTTGCGAAGCTTCAAATCGGGCGGCAGTTCAATGCCCCTGGCCCGACGTCCGCAACCGAGCACCTAGCCGAAGGGTCATGCCAATGCCGATCAGGGCGCAAAGGCCGGTGAAGATCCAGGTCGATGCCCAGCCTCCCGCCAGTGTCGCCACCCAGGCGACCACAGGCGGCCCGGCAAACTGGCCGGCGGCCGAAATCTGCTGCATCCAGCCAATGGACGTCGAGGTGGTTTCGGGAGAGGGCGCCAGTTTGATGACCAGGACGATCAACGTCGTCGGAATCAGCCCTCCAATGCTGGAAAACACAAGCACCATCAGAAACTGAACCAGGACCGGCACGCTCAGGCCAAAGGCGACGAAAGTGGTGACCGCCATCGTCACATAGCCCGCAATCATCAAGGTGCGCGCCGAAATGCCGCGATGCAGGAGGCGGCCCGCGCCATAACAGCCCAGCGCGTTACTTCCCGCCACCACCGCCGTCAACACGCCGGCGACCGGCCCGGACACACCCGCCAATGCATAGATGGTGGGCAGGAAGCCGATCACGGATATCCATTGCGCGGCATAGAAGCCAAAGCACAGCGCCACCAGCCAGATATTCTCGGAGCCCAAAGTCGAGCGGACGATGCGCCATGCAGAGGAACGCTTGTCGCGCGCGAGACGGGGCGGGTCGGAGGGCAGCATGCGCCATGCCAACGCCAAAACCACCAAAGTCACGATGGCCAGCAGCCACCACAGCACACGCCAGTCGGCCATGCTGAGCAGCCACGACCCCGCCAATAGAACGACGACCGCGCCTATAGGCATGTAGCTGCCCCAGACGCCCAGAAGACGCGCCAGTTGATTGGGTGTGACCAGCCGTCGCAGGAGAGCCGGTCCGGGCATGGCCACCATGAGAAAGCCGCAGCCCTCGATGGCGCGAAACACCAGCATCAACGTCTTGTCGACGAATACCGCCCCCGCGGCCGACGCCAGGCTGAGCAGCAGCAGACCCAGCAAGAGGCAGCGGCGCAGGCCGATCTTTTCGGCAAACAAGCCCATCAGCAGGCCCAGCATCATGCCGGCCATCTGGACCAGCGAAAGCAGGAAACCCGACTGAACCAGCGACAGGCCCAGCTCGGCTTGCAACTTGGGCAGGGCCGGAGGCAGTTTCCAGATGTGCAGGGCGGTCGTTACGCCGGCCAATACGACAAGATAGGCGGGCATCGTCATATCGACAGCCGAAGCCCCATCACGAGAAGACATATTCATAGGAAACCCCGGCAGCGGCCGGAAGCAGGCTGCACGCCGTTTCATGAAAGAGCAATATTGTGGCACACCGGCTGGAGGTACGGGCATTCGGATATTTGCGCCTGGCGCGGCGCAGGCTCCACGGGCCTGCGCGACCTGCAACGCCGCATGGCAAGTTCAGGCGCCGAAATCAAGGATGCGAATCAGCCAAACACACACTAAATGGACTTGAGAACGGCCCGGCCGTATTGATTATTGGCATCGACCAGCTCGACCAGCAGCGACATGAAGATTTTGCGATCCCGCAGCGACAGGGGATCGAGCAGGCGCTGCTGGGCGCGGGCCATGCCTTGCTTGAGCAGCTCCATGACCCGCTGCCCTTCCGGCGTTATCGCCGCCTGACGCGAACGGCGATCCAGCGGATTGATCCGCCGTTCCAGCAGGCCCTTTTCTTCGAGTCGCTTGATGACGTCGGCGGACGTGGTGCGATCCAGGCCCACCTCGTAGCCGATGGCGGTCTGATCCAGCCACGGATTGGCGGACAGCACGGTCAGAATGCCGTACTGCACGGGCGTCACGTTCTCTTCCTTGCACTCTTCGAAGAACATGGCGTAGTGGATTTGATTCAGGCGGCGCACCAGAAAGCCCGGACGTGCCCACAGGCCTTGACTGAATGGCTCGAGCGCCGTATCGTTTTTGGCAAAATCGTGGTTTTTGGATGAACCATGCTTGGCGGCGGATTTTGGCGCCTCGTTCCCGGCCTGCATTACGTCGGCCTGCGTTGTTTGCATCAACTGCTTGTGTGCCTCTGTCATTTTACCGTCGCCCTCGCAGGTTCCAATCGTTTGAAATATTCAGTATACAGAGCATTTTATCTTTATGCAGCGGCAACCTTGAGACGTGAATGGCTGCCCGCTGATCCATCCATCGACGCCGTGTCATTCCACAAACAATTCACCCTGTAAAAAATTTTGGCCGCCATCGCCCGACCCCGCATCGGCCCTGGAAAGACTGCCCACCCTCACCCCCAGCAATCGTATCCGGTGATCCAGCACGACGCGTTTCAGGCATTGGCCCGCCGCGCGATGAATCGCCTTGCTGTCGGCCGTTTGCTCGGGCAGGGTCAGGTCGCGCGTCACCGTGCGGAAATCGTCGAAGCGCAGCTTGATTCCGATGGTGCGGCCCACATAGCCCTTGCGGTCGAGGTCGCCGGCCACCTGGGTGCACAAACGCAGGAACACCTCCGACAGCACGGCCTTGTCGTGCACCACGTGCAGGTCGCGCTCGAACGTGGTTTCGCGGCTCAATGACTTGGGTTCGGAATGCGTCGCCACAGGCCGGTCGTCCTGGCCATGGGCCACCTGCAGCAGCCAGCGCGCATAGGTCAGGCCAAAATGCTCCTGCAGCAAGTCGGGCTCGGCCCGGGCAAGCTGGGCTATGGTCTCGATGCCCAACGCCTGCAGCTTGACGCCCGCCTTGGGGCCTATGCCATTGATCCTGCGCACCGGCAGCGGCCAGATGCGAGAGGGCAGGTCGTCCATGCTCAGCAGTGTCAGCCCGTCCGGCTTGTCCAACTCCGAACCGATCTTGGACAACAGCTTATTGGGAGAAATGGCAATGGAGCAGATCAAGCCGCCTGTCGCCTGCTTCACCGCCGCCTTGAGGCGCTGCGCGATGTCCAGGCTGGGCTCGGGGTGATCCGTCAGGTCGATATAGATTTCGTCGATGCCGCGATCCTCGATCTGCGGCGCCAGCTCGGCCACGGCCGCCTTGAACAGGCGCGAATAATGCCGATAGGCCGTAAAGTCCGCGGGCAGCAGGATGGCGTCGGGGGCCAGCTGCGCCGCCTTCATCATGCCCATGGCCGAGAACACGCCCAGGGCTCGGGCTTCGTAGGTGGAGGTGGTCACGACGCCGCGCCCCACGTAATTGCGCAGGCGCGCATACGTTCGCGTGCCGTCTTCCCCAGCACTGGGCTGAAGCGCCGAACGCCCTCCTATCACCACCGGCCGCCCGCGCAGCTCCGGATAGCGCAACAGCTCCACCGACGCATAGAACGCGTCCATATCCAGATGCGCAATGCGGCGTTCGGCACGAGGGGGAGTATGGGTTGGACTCATGGTGTCAAGACGGCCGGCGCCACCGGCGGCGCCTCGGCCATCAGTGTATCGCCAGTGGCGCCTTGCCGCATACCTGGGGCGGGGGCGCAGCCGCCTGAACGGGCTTTCTAGGAGCGCCGAAGCGGTGTCTCCGAACCCGTCAAACGGCGCACTAGAATTCGCCCGCGGCTACGCCGTGCCGTTCGCGATAGTCGGAGGGGCTCATGCCGTAGCGCGCCCGGAACGCGCGGCTGAAATGCGCGATGCTGTTGAACCCCCAGCCGTAGGCGATCTGGCTGACCCGCCGGTGCATGGTTTTGTCGACGAGGTCGTCGCGGCATTTTTCCAGCCGCCGCTGCAGCACGTAATTGCCCACCGACATGCCCTCGTCCGCGAACAAATCGTTGACGTAACGCGCGGAACAGCCCAGCAGCTCGGCGACGTCGGCCGCCGCGACCGTTCCGCGCAAACGCGACTCGATGAACGACTTGGCCCGATACAGCAGCGCTGCGCGATGCGAAGACCTGCTGGCGTCCACGGACCCCAGCTGCGAACTGAAGGCCATGGCCAGCAGATCCACCGTCTGGTCGACCAGCCTTTCGCCGATAAGCGGATCGACCCGCTTGTCCAGCCTGGAAAGGCCCAACAGAAAGCCGGAAGTCAGCTTGCCCACCTGCTCGTCCGACGACAGCTTGACGGCGGTGTATCTTTCGAACGAGCCCAGGCGCTGCCGCAGAAGGTTGCGGGGAATCTGGTAGATGACTTGCGAGAATTCGGTGTCGAAGAACAGCGAATAGGGGCGGGTGGAATCGTGGATGGCGAAGTCTCCCTTGCGCAGGACGGCTTCGCGGCCATCCTGCAGCACGCGTTCGACGCCGGATGTCACCAGCGTAAGCAGGACGACATCTTTGTGGTGGGAACCGATGTCGGCGTCCGTGCGGCTGGCCTGGTGCCTGGTGGCGGCGACATGATGGCAGGATATGGCGCCGACTTCGCTGACCGACACGGCCCCCCGAAAGTTGGAGGGCAAGGTGGTGACACAGGGCACGAAGGTGCGGGAAATCGTATCCTGCCAGTAGGACGACGGGTCTTTGTTGCGTAGACGGGAGGTTGAATATAGTGACGGCATGTCATCCTCGATCGAGAGTCCGGGCCGCTGCCCGATCCGCGGCAAACGCCACTTGAAAAGCCAATATCGGGAGCCGTACCGCAGCTCCCGATGCTCTCGATATATACCATGATTGCCCAGCGCCGGAAATCAGGGTAATCAGCGATCGGGGGCTGCTCGATGCCTGCATGAGCGGCCCCCGAAAACATCGCGGATTACCCGGCGCGCGCAGCTAGTCGGTCGGCACCAGCTTCCATTTACCGCCTTCGATGCGGATCATGGCGACCGCCCGGGCGTCGAAGCCCGCGTGATCCTGCGCGGTCATGTTGAGCACGCCGTTCGCAACGGCCAGATCCTTGGTCTGCTCCAGGGCGTCGCGCAGGGCCGAACGGAACTCCTTGGTGCCGGGCTTGCCCTGCTTCAGCGCCAAGGGAATGGCGCGCTGAAGCAAGCGTCCGGCGTCCCAGACGTGCGCGCCGAACGGCGAAACCGTTCCCGCGCCGTATTTGGCTTCGTAGTGCTTGATGTAGTCCAGGGCGACCGCCTTGGCCGGGTGGCTGTCGGGCAACTGGGCGGCAACCATGGCCGGCCCCACGGCAATGAACGTGCCTTCGCAGCTCTTGCCGCAAACCCGCAGGAAGTCCTGATTGGCAACCCCTTGCGTCTGGTAGATCTTGCCCTTGTAGCCGCGCTCCACCAGCGCCATCTGCGGCAGCGCCCCCGGCGTTCCCGAAGCGCCGATGAAAACGGCGTCGGGCTTGGTGGCCATGGCCTTGAGCACAATCCCGGTGACCGAGGAGTCCGTGCGGCCGTAGCGCTCGTTCGCCACCACCTTGATGTGGTGTTTCTCGGCCATCTGGGTCAGTTCCTGAAGCCAACTGTCGCCATAGCCGTCGGAAAAGCCGATGTACGCCACGGTCTTCACCCCATGGGCCGCCATATGCCTGACGGCCGACTCGGTCAGCAGCGAATCGTTCTGCACCGTCTTGTAAACCCAATGGCGGTTCGCATCCATGGGCGAAACAATATGCTTGGAAGCCGCCACGCTGATCATGGGTACGCCGGCCGGGCCAACGGTGTCGATCATGGCCAGCGAATTGGTGGTGATGGTCGAGCCGATGATCACATCGACCTTGTCTTCGTTGATCAGCTTGTGCGTGTTCTTCACCGCCACTGTCGTGTCCGACGCATCGTTGAGAATGATGTAGTCGATCTTCTGCCCGCCGATCTCCCGGGGAAGCAGGGTCGCGGTATTTTGTTCGGGTATCCCCAGCGACGCGGCCGGCCCCGTGGTGGAAAGCGTCAGGCCTACGCGCACTTGGGCGTACAACGCGGTCGACACGAACACACCGGCAACGACGGCGCTCAAGCGTAGTAAGGTTCTCAAATCAGTCTCCTTTTGATTTATAAAAATACGATGCAATATTCAGGGGCGCCTCGGCGCCATTGCCATCGCCATCGCCTTCACAACAACATCCATCACCAGGCAAGACCTTATAGATCCAGGCACAAGACCGGGTCGCTGGTTCTGGAAACACACACCATCATCGACTTGCCGGCCGCCCGTTCGTCGGCGGACAAAACGTAGTCGAAATGTTCGGGGGTTCCCGAACAAACACCGGTTTCGCACGTACGGCAAGTGCCCTCGCGGCACGAAAACGGGATGCTGAAACCGTTTTCCTCCAGGACTTCCAGAATGCTTTTGTCGGGCGGCACCGTGAACGAGACGCCGCTGCGCTGCAACTGGATTTCGAAAGCGCCGGATTCGGCCGGCCGCGCTTCGGCGTCGGGCGCGGAAAACCACTCGAAATGCGCGGTGCCCTCGGGATGGCCGGCGCAAGCCGCCTGCACCGCCTGCATCAGAGGCTGCGGCCCGCAACAGTAGATCTGTTCGCCCCGGCCCAGGTCGCGCACAAAATCCTCGGCCTGCAGATGGCCGCCGCGCTCATCATCGAAATGCCAATGCACATGGGCGTCGCCCAGTAGCCGGATGTCCTCGTACAGCGCCGCGCGCTGCCGGTTGCGCGCGGCATACACCAGGCGCCACGCGCGCCCGTTGGCGCAGCACCAGCGGATCATGGACATGATGGGGGTGATGCCTATGCCTCCGGCGATGAACAAATAAGACTCGGCCTGCGGATCCAGCGGAAAATTGTTGCGCGGCGCGCCGATCTGGAACAGCGCCCCCTGCGCCAGCCTTTGATGCACATAGTCGGATCCTCCGCGCCCATTGGCGGCCCTGCCCACCGCCACGACGTAGCGGTCGGTTTCCCGGCTGTCGTTCAGCAGCGAATAGTGCCGGATCAAGCCGTTGGGCAGATGCATTTCTATATGCGCCCCCGGCTCGAAGCGCGGCAAGGCGCCATCCTTGGCGTCCCGCAGCTCCAGCAGCACGACGTCCTTGGCCTCCGCCACATAGCCGGCAACCTTCACCGTCAGTTTTTCCGTTGGCGCCAGACTCATCACCCTTTCCTCCACGCCAACCCTAAGCCACCGCCGCCGAAGGCTTGCGCTGGACCTGCTGGGCCTGCAGCGCCGGCTGTTGCTGCTGCTCCTGCGCAATCAGCTTGTCCAGCGTCCAGCGGAAGTGCGACAGCGGGCCATCGGCGGCAATCGCCAGCAGCTTGAACTGCGGGTCTTCGTCCAGCACCCGCTGCTGGCGTTCGATGATGTGCTTGTCTTCCATGAAGCCTTCGATCAGGCTGTCGTGCAGGGAAAGCGTGACGTTGTAGTTGTCGACCTCGAAGTTGTGCAGATAGCTGAAGAAGAAGTGCGTCGTGCTTTCGGT
>JBEBXF010000145.1:0-7732 GCA_040391725.1 Eoetvoesiella caeni
CGTGGTCAGCCGCGCCACCCTGCCCGTCGGGTTTTCGGCCTCCGGCCCGGCTGTGATCGAAGAGTATGGCTCCACGACAATCGTCGGGCCGTTCGATACGTTCGAGGTTGGCGCGCTGGGCGAAATCAAGATCCGTATCGGCACGCAGTCATAGAGGAGCCACCATGACAGACACGCTTAACGCGGCAACGGCCGCGGTTGATCCCATCACGCTGGAAATCATTCGCAACGAGGTGCAGTCGATCCCCGATCTCGTGGAAGCCGACTTGATGCGTACGGCATTCAGCCCCCTGATCTACGAGTACAAGGATTATGCCGTCGGGCTGGTGGATGCCCAGGGCCGCAGCATTGCCCTGGCCCGTCAGGGGATACCGTTATTTCTCGCCAACCTTATCGGCCTGGCCGTGCAGGACGGCATAGCCACTTATGGGGCGCAGGGTATCGAGGCTGGCGACGTGATCATCACCAACCATGCAGGCACCTTGGGGCAGCATCTGAACAACGTGGTGATGTACACGCCGGCGTGCGACAGCGATGGCACGATCGTCGCATTCATGGCCATCGTCGGGCACTGGATCGACATTGGCGGCCAATATCCCGGTTCATGCCTGGGAACCGATACTGTCGAAGTGTTCCAGGAGGGGCTGCAGATCAAGTCGGTCAAATTGATCCGCCGGGGGCAAAGGGTGGAAGAAATCTACCGGCTCATCGAACACAATACGCGCTTGCCGGAAATGTTGTTGGGTGATATTGAGGCGCAATTGACAGGATGCATGAAAGGCCGCGAGCTTTTTGAGACCCTGCTTGAGCGGCACGGGCGCGGCGTTCTGTTTGACGCCATAGGCGAGATCTGGCGCAGCGCCGAGGCGGCGGCTCGCGCCGGTGTCGAAGCCATTCCTGACGGCGTCTACGAGATGGAAAGTTTTCTGGATGATGACGGCATCGATCTGGGAAAGCGGATACCCGTGCGTGTCGCCATTCAAATTCGGGGATCCGAGTTTATCGTTGATTTTTCCAACGTTGCGGACCAGCTTAAGGGGCCTTTCAATTCAGGGCGGTTCGGCGGAGCCGAGGTATGCGCGCGGATTGCGTTCAAGTACCTGGTCATACCGGATGAGCCCGCGAATGAAGGGTGCTTCGCGCCGGTAACGGTGGTGATCCCCCCGGGGAAGTTCTTGAGCGCCAGTCCGACGGCCCCGTACGCACTGTACAGCCTGCCTTTGTCCACCGTCATCGACACCATCATTGCAGCCATGGCGCCCGTCATCCCCGAAAGAGTGGCCGCGGGTCACCATGCCTCGTTTGGCGTCTATGGATTCAAGGGCAAGGATCCCCGCTCGGGACGGCACTTCAATATTTTTGACACTGTTCACGGCGGATGGGGAGGTTCGATGCATGGTGACGGCGTGGGCCCCTATAAAACCCAGGGACACGGCGACAACAAGGATATTCCCATCGAGGTGCAGGAAGCGTTGTATCCCTTGATCGTCGAGAGCTACGAGTGGCGCGAGGACTCGGCGGGGGCCGGCCAGAACCGTGGAGGATTGGGTACCAGGAAGGTCTACAGCATTGCGGCCCCTTGCACGGCAAGCATAGCCATAGAACGGCATTTCTGCCCGCCCTGGGGGTTGAATGGGGGCGGGGCGGGCCAGTCTGGGTACGTGGAATTCCATCGTCCTGGAGAAGCGACGCGCAAGCTCCTGAAAATGAGCGCCCTGCCCGTCGCGCCGGGGGACAAATTGCATGTCTACAGCAGCGGCGGAGGCGGCTATGGTTCGCCATGGCTGCGCGCACCTGAACTCGTACGGAGCGATGTCGTCCAGGGGTATGTTTCCGTTGACGAAGCGTTCGAATCGTATGGCGTTGCGTTGGACGCTCAATACCAGGTCGACGAGTCCGCGACGGCGGAGAAAAGGGCGCGGCTGGCGAAATAGCGTTGCGTCGTTGCCGTGTGCTCAAGCCCCCTGCCGCGCATGTGCCGCGGCATTGAGGGGGGAAAGGGGCTATGTCGGTCCGGTGCCCTGCCACCCCTTGCCGGAAATGTCGAAGATGATGCCGTCGGGATCCTTGAACTTGAGCTCGAAATTCTGCTTGGCCGGGTCGCCAAGGGTGAAGAAGAACGAGCCGCCGTTTTCTTCGATGGCTTTTCTCATGGCTTCGGTATCGTCGACGATGAAGCCGAAGTGGTGCGCGCCGACGAAGTCGCTGCTGCTGGCTCCCGGGGTGCCCTTGAGCAGGGCCAGGTTGACGACGCCGTCGCTCAGGTAGATGCCCGAGCCGATGTCCAGGGTTTCTTCGCCGACGCGCTCCAGCCCGAAAACCGTTTGATAGAAGCGGGCCGCCGCTTCGAGGTCGCTGACGCAAATTGCAAAATGCCGCAGGCGTGCCATGGTGAATGCTCCTGAAATGTGGTGGATGGGGTCAAGGCCTTTCGGCGTTGGCAAAGCCCGGCGCGAATGCGCGGCATGTTTGCGCAAGCGATGCCAGCCGGCCGATGATTTCGTAATGGTTGGTATCGGGAACCTGGATCAGTTCGCAGGGTTGCCGGGCGGCAGCCAGGACGTCGGCGAATTGCCGGGCCTGGCGGATGAATTCGGGGCTGTCGTTCTGGGCGTAGGCAATGCTGACCGGGCAGTGGATGGCCTTGTGCATTGCCACGGGGCTGAGTGTGCGCGCTTCCTGGGGATCGAGCTCGACATACGAGCGCCGCGCGCTCAGCAGCACCGGTTCCATGTCGTACATGCCGCTGATGCACAGGCCGCCCTTTATGACGTCCGGCGGCAGGCCGTATTTCGACCAGTCCAGGGTCAGGAGCACGGCGCATACGTGCCCGCCCGATGAATGACCCGAAATGAAAATGCGGTCGGGGTCGACGCCCAGCTCCTGAGCGTGCTGGTGGACCCACGCCACGGCCCGCGCCGACTGGTCGACGACTTCGGGTAGGCGCCGGCCGGGCAGGGCGCTGAAGTCCGGCGCGACGTAATGCATGCCTGTCTGGGTGATGGCGGCTGCGGCGTGCGAGGCGTCTTCCTTGCGCAGCAGGCGCCAGCCGCCGCCGTGGATGTGGATGTGCACGGGGGCGATGGCCGGGCCGGCGGGGAACATATCGAGAAACTCGTCGGGGCCGTTGCCGTATTGGAGATTCAGCTTGCAGGGAAGGCTGGCCCGCGCCTGTTCGCCCAGGGCTTTGTAGTGCTCGAGATTCTTGGCGCCGTCGGGCGCCCATACTTTTTGGTCGAACGCCTGATCCAGCGCTTCTTGGTCGTAGTCCAGGAATACTTTGGCAGCCATGTCTCGCCCTCGATGGTGTTTATGTGTTTACATCCATTCTAGCAACTGCTGGGAGCGAGCGTTGATAATCCGGGCGACGTGCTGCCTTTGCGGGGTACGCCGTGCCTGGATTTGGGGAGAAGTCGTGGAGGGGCGGGGCGTTCAGGGGGTGCCCAGGGAACCGATATTGTCGTAGATTTGCACGAGCAGCCGTTTGAGCGTGGCGATTTCGTCGGCCGAGATGTTGGCAAGGGCTACGCGTTCGTACAGGTCGGCAAGCGGGGCGACGCGCATGGCCAGATCCCTGCCGGTTTCCTCCAGCATGACATGCACCGATCGTTTGTCCGTTTCGCCGGGCTGCCTGCGAACCAGGTTTTTTCTTTCCATGGAGGCGACGAGCCGGGAAAGCGTGGAGATGTCGATGGACGTGTATTCGGCCAGGTGGGTCATGCGCTGGGCGTCGATGCGCAGCAGCGAAGCCAGCACCCGGTACATGGGCAGGGTGAGGTTGAATTTGACCAGCTCTTTGGAAAACGTTTCGCCGATGCGCACGCCGGCCCGATTGAGCAAATAGGGTACGGCCTTTTCAAGGGCGTATTCGTCTAGCTTGAATTCGCTTTCGGTTTTCATGCGGGTGGTCTTATAAAATTCGGCTTGCCCCGGATTTTACCGGTATCCCGATGTGGCGGCGGCCGGCCGGCGTCGGCGCGCGTTGCGGCGCCGGGATTCAAACGCTCAGGTGCCGTTGGCTGAGTTCGGGGTGGGACTGCAGTTGCTCGCTGGTTCCGTGCCAGATGACTTGCCCTTTTTCGATGATGTAGTGCCGGTCGGCGATTTGCGTCAGCGCGTCGATGTTCTTGTCGATGATGAGTATGGACTGGCCCTTTTTCTTGAGTTCCCAGATGCATTGCCATATTTCCTCGCGGATGAGGGGGGCGAGCCCTTCGGTGGCTTCGTCCAGGATGAGCAGCCGCGGATTGGTGAGCAGCGCCCGTGAAATGGCCAGCATTTGCTGCTCGCCGCCCGAAAGCTGCCCGCCCATGAAACGCCGGCGTTCGTGCAGGCGCGGGAACATGCGGTAGGCCTCCGCGAGGTTCCAGGGGCCCGGCCCGCGCGCCGTGGCGACGAGGTTTTCCTCGACGGTGAGATTGGGCGTGACGTGCCGGCCTTCGGGAACGAGCCCGATGCCCAGGCGGCAGATGCGGAAGGGCGGCAGGCCGGCTATGGACTGCCC
This sequence comes from Eoetvoesiella caeni, assembly GCA_040391725.1. GTDB lineage: Bacteria > Pseudomonadota > Gammaproteobacteria > Burkholderiales > Burkholderiaceae_B > Eoetvoesia > Eoetvoesia caeni_A. The sequence goes on from JBEBXF010000145.1 coordinate 4,505, forward strand.
GTCGAACAGGATGGTTCCGGCGGTGGGCTGGACGATGCCCAGCAGCGTGTGGATGGTCGTGGTCTTGCCCATGCCGTTGCGGCCCAGCATGGTGACGACTTCGCCCCGTTCCACCGCCAGGGAGATGCCGAACAGCACGCGGCTTCTGCCATAGCCCGATTGCAGGTCTTCGACTTTAAGCATTCTGGAACCTTTGCCCTTCCTGTTTCGTGCCTAGATAGGCTTTCTGGACTTCGGCGCTGGCCCGGATTTCGTCGACCGAGCCCGTTGCAATGACCGTGCCGTACACCAGGACGGACACCCGGTCGGCAAGGCTGAAAATGGCGTTCATGTCGTGTTCGATGAGCAGGATGGTGTGGTCTTTTTTGAGCGTTTCCAGCAACTGGATGATTTGGACGCTGTCTTCGACGCCCATGCCGGCCAGGGGCTCGTCCAGCAAGAGCAGTTCGGGCTCCGAGGCCAGGGCCATGGCGAGCTCGAGCTGCCGCTGCTCGCCGTGGGCCAGGCCGCCGGCTACGACATTGGCCCGCTCCTGCAGGCCGACGCGGGCCAGGAGCTCGGCGGCGGGTTCCCGCAGCTGCCGCTCTTTGCGCGCATTGGACCAGAAGCGGAAGTTGTGGCCCTGGTGGGCCTGAACCGCCAGCATGACGTTCTCGAGGGCCGAAAAGCCATTGAAGATGGTCGTAAGCTGGTAGGAGCGCGCGATTCCCAGCGCCGTGCGTTCGTATACGGGCAGGCCGGTGATGTTTTGGCCCTTGAAGAAGATATTGCCCTCGCTGGGGGCGATTTCGCCCGACAGTTGATTCATGAGGGTGGACTTGCCGGCGCCATTGGGGCCGATGAGGGCATGGGTTTCGCCCTGGGCCACCTGAAGGTTGAGCGCGTTGCTGGCCAGCAGGCCGCCGAAGCGCTTGGACAGGTTGTCTACCCGCAGCAGGTCAGTCATTGTCGCCCCCGCGTCCGGTAAGAATGCCGTACAGCCCGCGCCGCGCGAAGAGGACGCAGATAAGCAGCAATGGGCCGTACACGAGCTGCCAGTGCTCGGTGTAGCTGGACAGCACGTCTTCGAGCCCCAGGATCGCCGCCGCGCCCAGCACGGGGCCCATGAGGTTGCCGGTTCCCCCGAGAACCACCATGGCGATGATGTCGCTGGATCGGACCCAGTGCATGAAGGCGGGGCTGATGAACTTGCCGTGGTTGATCATGAGCGCGCCGGCCAGGCCGGCGATGGCGCCCGAGATGACGAAGGCCGTGAGCCTGTATTTGAAGCAGGAGAAGCCCAGCGCGGCCATTCTGCGTTCGTTTTGCCGGTTGCCGCGCAGGACGAGGCCGAAGCGTGAGTCGACCAGCCGCCGCAGGAAAATATAGACGAGCGCCAGGATGACGAAGGTGACATAGTAGAAGACGACGTGGTTGTCCAGGTTGAGCAGCCCCGCCGTGCTGGAGCGGTCGTGCAGGCGCATGCCGTCTTCGCCGCCGTAGGCGTCCAGGTTGACGAAGAAGAAGTAGATCATCTGGGCGAAGGCCAGGGTCAGCATGATGAAATACACGCCCCGGGTGCGCAGGGCGATCAGGCCGATGACCAGGGCCGCGAGCGCGGAGACGAGCATGGCGGCCGGCCAGGTGATGAATGCGCTGGCGCTGCTGGGTATGGTGAATGGCCAGGAGAGGAGCGGCACGCCGTTCCGGGCATGGTCGGACATGATGAGCACCACGTAGGCGCCGATTCCCGCAAAGGCGGCCTGGCCGAAGCACACCAGCCCCGCGAACCCCAGGATGAAGCCCAGGCTTATGGCTATGATGGCGAAGATCATGATGCGCGTGAGCAGCGTTACATAGAACGGGGTGTCGAGGTAGTACGCCAGGACGGGGAACAGCGCGAGAGTCAGGGTTATGACGGCAAGCAGGATTCCCGGAGGAATCCGGGGGATGGCGGCCAGCCGGTTCGACGGCTTGGGAAGTGGTAGTTGCATCGACTTATCCATTGGCGGGAAACAGGCCTTGGGGGCGCCATGACAGGATGACCGCCATCAGCAGGTATACGGAAATGTCGCCGAGCAGCGGAGAGAGCAGCAGGCGGCCGAAGGTGTCGATGAGGCCGACCAGGATGGCCGCCGCGAAGGCGCCGCGGAAGGATCCGATGCCTCCGATGACCACGACGATGAGCGCGAAGATGAGCACGCTTTCGCCCATGCCGGCTTCGACGGCCAGGATGGGCGCGGCCAGGGCGCCCGCCAGGCCGGCAAGCGCCGCGCCGACGCTGAACGCGCAAGAGAAAACCGTGTTGACGTTGATGCCCAGCGCGCCGATGAAGGTGCGGTTGCTGGCGCCGGCCCGCACCAGCATGCCCATGCGTGTTTTGGCGACGATAAGGTAGAGAAGCAGCGCGACGAGGACGCCGATGGCCAGGATGACGAGCCTGATGGTGGGGTAGGAAAGGGTGCCGATGATGGGCACCGAGGTGGCCAGCGCCGCGGGCAGCGGGACGCTGAGCGGCTGGGCCCCCCAGATGACGCGGGTAAGCTCGTTGAAGAACAGGATGAGCCCCAGCGTTGCCAGCACCTGATCCAGATAGGGCCTGCGATAGAAGGGCTTGAGCGCCACCCGCTCGAGCAGCGCTCCGACGAATCCGGTAAGCACGACCGCCAGCGCCACGCTGACCCAGAAGGCGCCGATTCTTTGCAGAATGGTGGCGAACAGGTAGGCCCCGATCATGTAGAAGGAGCCGTGCGCGAGGTTCACCAGGTTCATGATGCCGAACACCAGGGTGAACCCCGCGGCGATCAGGAACAGCATGACTCCGAATTGCAAGCCATTGAGCGCTTGTTCGATGAACAGGGGGAGGGTCATGATATCGGTTCGCTATCTGTTCGCGTCGTGGATCAGGGCTTTGGCATTTTGCACTGGCCTACGTAGGAATCCGCGTAGGCGGTGGCGACGGTCTTGACCACGGCATTCACCAATTGACCCTTGTCGTTCTTTTCGACCTTGAACAGGTAGAAGTTCTGGATGGGGAAGTTGTTGGTGTTGAATTTCAGGCTGCCGCGCACGGACTTGAAGTCGATGCTGTGCATGGCCTTGGCGAAGGCGTCCGCCGAGCCGAATTTGCCGCCGTTTTCCTTCAGGGCCGCATCGATGATGCGCGCGCCGTCATAGCCTACGGCGGCCCGAGTCGAGGGGATCCGGTTGTAGGCTTTCTCGAAATCGGCCACGAATTGCTTGTTCAGG
>JBEBXF010000146.1:0-7687 GCA_040391725.1 Eoetvoesiella caeni
GCCGGCATCGGCGGCAACTCGGGCAACCAGACCATGACCATGATCATCCGCGCCATGGCCGTGGGCCGCATCTCCGGCTCGAACGCCTGGCAACTGGTGCGGCGCGAATCCACCGTCACGCTGCTGGTGGGGCTGTGCGGCAGCCTCATCACGGCCGGCTTCGCCTGGTTCATTTCCAGTTCCTGGGCCATCGCGCTGGTCATGATGGCGGCCATGATCGGCAATATGCTTATCGGCGCGACCCTGGGCGTGCTCATCCCCATCCTGCGCGACCGCTTCGGCAAGGATCCCGCCATGGGGTCGTCCGTCTTGCTCACCTTCGCCACCGACACCCTGGGCTTCTTCCTTTTCCTGGGCCTGGCATCGGTCTTCTTGATGTAAAAAAACCGGGTGAGGACACCCGGTTTTTTTCCCTAAGCCAACCTGCCGTGGCAGTGCTTGTATTTTTTGCCGCTGCCGCAGGGGCAGGGGTCGTTGCGGCCCACCTTGGGCATGGCCGCCGCGCTGGCGGCTTCGGCGATTCCGGGGTCGGCGCCGCTCAGGGCCGCGTCGTAATCCGAATGATGGTACCTCACGTTATCCAGATTGGCCGGCTCGGGCTCGGCCACTTCCACCTGCTCGGCGGACTGGATCTTGACCGTCAGCAACACCTTCACGACGTCGTTGCGGATGCGGTCGAGCATGTCGGAGAACAGCTCGAACGCTTCGCGCTTGTATTCCTGCTTGGGATCTTTTTGCGCATAGCCGCGCAAATGAATGCCTTGGCGCAGGTGATCGAGCGCCAGCAAATGGCTGCGCCAATGCGTGTCGATGGCCTGCAGCAGCACCGAGCGCTCGAACGGCGCCCAGTTTTCGCGGCCCACGAGATCAACCTTGGCCTGATACAGGCGGTTGGCCTCGGCCACCACGCGCTCATGCAGGTCGTCGTCGGTAAGATTGGGCTCTTTGTCGAGCATCTCGGCCAACGGCAGGACGATTTGCCAGTCGGATTCCAGCAGCGTCTGCAAAGCGGGCACGTCCCACTGCTCTTCCATGCTTTGCTCGGGAATGTACGCGCGGAAGACCTCCGAGATCGCGGCCACGCGCAGATTGTCGATGGTTTCAGAGACGTCGGACGACTCCAGCACCTCGTTGCGCTGCGCATACAAGACCTTGCGCTGATCGTTGGCGACGTCGTCGTATTCGAGCAGTTGCTTGCGCATGTCGAAGTTGCGCGCTTCGACCTTGCGCTGCGCCGACTCGATGGAACGCGACACCATGCGCGCCTCGATGGGCTCGCCCTCGGGCAGGCGCAGGCGCTCCATGATGGCGCGCACCCGGTCGCCCGCGAAAATACGCATCAGCGAGTCTTCCAGCGACAGATAGAAGCGCGACGAGCCCGGATCGCCCTGGCGGCCGGCGCGGCCGCGCAACTGGTTGTCGATGCGGCGCGACTCGTGGCGCTCGGTGCCGATGATGCGCAGCCCGCCCGCCGCCTTGACCGCCTCGTTGGAAGGCAGCCAATTGGCCTTGAGGCTTTCGATGCGCTCGGCCTTTTCCTGCTCGGGAAGGGATTCGTCCCGCCGGACGAAATCGATCTGCTTCTCGACGCTGCCGCCCAGCACGATATCGGTGCCCCGGCCCGCCATATTGGTGGCGATGGTAATCCGCCCCGGCAAGCCCGCCTCGGCCACGATCTCGGCCTCGCGCGCGTGCTGCTTGGCGTTCAGGACTTCGTGCGGCAAGCCGGCCTTTTTAAGCAGGCCCGACAGCAATTCGGAGTTCTCGATGCTGGTCGTACCCACCAGCACCGGCTGGCCGCGCTTGTGGCAGTCTTCGATGTCGGCCTTGATGGCGTTGTACTTTTCGTGGTCGGTCTTGAAGACCTGGTCGTTCTGGTCGATACGGGCCATGGGCCGGTTGGTGGGAACGATGACGGTTTCCAGGCCATAGATTTCCTGGAACTCGTAGGCCTCGGTATCGGCCGTACCCGTCATGCCCGCCAGCTTGTCGTACATGCGGAAGTAATTCTGGAACGTAATGGATGCCAGGGTCTGGTTTTCGTTCTGGATGCGGACGCCCTCTTTGGCCTCCACCGCCTGATGCAGGCCGTCGGACCAGCGCCGGCCGGCCATGAGCCGCCCCGTGAACTCGTCGACGATGACCACTTCGTCGTTCTGCACCACGTATTGCTGGTCGCGAAAGAACAGATTGTGCGCGCGCAGCGCCACCATAAGATGATGGATAAGCGAAATATGGCGGGGTTCGTACAGCGAATCGCCCTCGGGCAGCACCTTGATGTCGACGAGGATCTGCTCGGCCTTGATCATGCCGGCCTCGGACAAATGAACCTGCTGGCCTTTTTCGTCGACCCAGAAATCACCTTCGGGTTCGGGCTCGTGGGGCTTGGGCTCGCCCGACATGCGCGTCATCATGGGCGGCACGACGTTCATGCGGATGTACAGGTCGGTGTTGTCCTCGGCCTGGCCGGAGATGATCAGCGGCGTGCGGGCTTCATCGATAAGAATGGAGTCGACCTCGTCGACGATGGCGTAGGCCAGCTCGCGCTGGCGGCGGTCTTCGGCGCGGTACTCCATGTTGTCGCGCAGATAATCGAAACCGTATTCGTTGTTGGTGCCGTAAGTGATGTCGGCCGCGTAGGCGGCTACTTTTTCCTCGTTCTCTTGCTGAGGAACGACCACGCCCACCGACATGCCCAGGAAGCCGTACAAGCGGCCCATCCACTCGGCATCGCGCCGGGCCAGGTAATCGTTGACGGTCACGACGTGCACGCCGCGGCCCGACAAGGCATTCAGATAGACGGCCAGGGTAGCCATCAGGGTCTTACCCTCGCCGGTGCGCATTTCGGCGATTTTTCCGCTGTGCAGGGTAATGGCGCCCAGCATCTGGACGTCGAAGTGGCGCATGCCGAACACTCGCTTGCTGGCTTCTCGAACCACGGCAAAGGCTTCCGTCAACAAGCTGTCCAGCGAGGCGCCTGCCTGGTACCGGGCGCGGAACTCGTCTGTCTTGGCCTGCAGCTGCTCGTCGGACAAGGCAGCCATGGCAGGTTCGAGCGCGTTGATTTGTGCGACTTGCTTGCGATATTGCTTGAGTATCCGATCGTTGCGACTACCAATAAGCTTTTTTAGCAAAGAAACCATTCTTGTGTCGATGATGCGGGCTAACCGGCCTGCGGCCTGCTGCCTGGCTCATATTATTTAGGGTTGGCGGCAAAAACCGCGGGAAAACGAGACAGTTTAACGCACCTTAGGCAAGATGGCTTTAACTTGCTTCGACGCATCCGCGACCATGGTGGGGCCGGGCTGCGCCTTGGCAAGAAACAGGGTTGGATCCAGCGGATGGCCCGCCATGCGTACCTCGAAATGCAGGTGGGGCCCAGTCGAACGCCCGGTGGTGCCCACATTGGCGATCACCTGGCCTTTTTCGACGATATCCCCCGCCTTGACGTCCAGTTTGGAGGCATGGGCATAGCGGGTTACCAGGCCGTTGCCATGGTTGATTTCCACCATTTTGCCGTACCCTGAAACCCGCCCCGCTTCGGTCACGACGCCTCCCGACGCGGCCCGGATGGGGGTGCCCCTGGGCGCCGCGAAGTCCAGGCCTTCGTGCATGGCGTAGCGGCCCGTGACGGGATTGCGGCGCCATCCGAACGACGAACTCAAATAAGGATAGTTGACAGGCTGGTAGGTGGGCAGACTGGCCTCGACCCCCGCACGCTTGGTCAGGGCCAGATCCAGCATGGCGAAACGGTCGCCTTGCAAAGCCACCTGCCGTTGCAGGCGGTCGAGCTCGCGTCCCAGGCTTTCCGAGGAGCTCAAGTCGGCAGCGTCGTCGGGGGTGATGTAGTCCATGACGCCCGCCTGGGCCTGGGTGGAAAGATCGGCCTGGATTTCGGGGTCGGTATACGAGACCCCGGCCACTTGCGCCACCCGTTTGCTCAAGCCTTCCATGGCGATGAGCTTGGCCTGCAGGTCGCCCACCTTGGCGGCCATAAGGTCGACATTGCCGCGAATATAATTGGAATCGCGCACCGCCAGGTCGGCCAGGGCGCGCTCTTGCGTGGCGCTGAGCGCGGCGGGCGGGCTTAGGCGGGCCTGCACCCAGGCGCCGGCCCCGGCGGCCATGCCCAGGCCGAGGACAGCCAGGACCGCGGCCAGAGGCAATTTAAGCCCTTTGGCCGCGGATTCGCCAGACAGCCCCTTCAACAATACAATTCTCACTAGAAATCCTTACTAACTTTAGGTATTAGAGCCGCATGCCCCGAAACCCAGGTCAACCGTTCGACAAACGCGGCTCCGCCAGCCACACGGCGGTGGACTGGCTGGACAGCGACCAGCACGGCGCCAATGTACTGTCGACGGCACGGATGCTGCTGTCGATAGAACAGGCCGCGAAACAGGTTTTACCGCCCGCCCTGGCGCAGGTATGCAAAGTGGCACGCATAGACAGACAGCAAATCACACTGGCGGTTCCCAGCGCTGCCTATGCGGCAAGATTGCGGCAATTGGCTCCCCGCATCGTTCAGCTGCTGGCGGGGAGTGGATGGAACCTTAATGAAATAAGCGTCAAGGTTCAAGCCGGCTTGTTACAAAGCCAGACAAAAACGACACAGACCAAAATAGCCGTGCCTTTGGACAACGACGCGCTGAGCGCGTTTGCAAAGCTCAGAGACACCCTGAAGCCCGGGCCCTTGGCCGATGCCGTAAACAGGCTGCTGGTTCATCACGGCAAAGCCGAATAACCGGTCAAGCCGCTATTTTAATGCAAACAACCTGCTAGGCGAATTTCCATTCGTTGGCGAACGCCTTGGGCGCCGCGGCCGGAGATTCGTAGGTAACGAGTTCCCAGGATTCCTGGCTGGCGAGCAAGGCACGCGCAAGCTGGTTGTTCAGGCCATGGCCCGATTTGCAGGCCACATACCTGGCCACCAGGGGCTTGCCCAGCAGATACAGGTCGCCGATGGCATCGAGTATTTTGTGCTTGACGAACTCGTCGTCGTAGCGCAGGCCGTCGGAATTCAAGACCCGGTATTCGTCCATGACGATGGCGTTGTCCAGGCTGCCGCCGCGCGCCAGCCCCGCCGCCCTCAAGGCTTCCACCTCGCTGACGAACCCGAACGTGCGTGCGCGCGCAATGGTCTTGACGTAGGAATCACGGGCGAAATCGACTTCGGCGAAGTTGGCCGTGGAATCGATGGCCGGATGATGGAAGTCGATGGCGAACGACAGGGCGAAGCCGTCGTAGGGCTCCAGACGGGCCCATTTCAGGTCGTTGCCTTCGCCCTCTTGAACCTCGATGGTTTTGAGAACCTTGATGAACTGCTTGGCCGCCGGCTGTTCAAGCAAGCCCGCCGAGCGCAGCAAATACACGAACGTGCCCGCGCTGCCGTCCATGATGGGCACTTCCTCGGCCGTCAGGTCGATATGCAGGTTGTCGATGCCCAGACCGGCCAGCGCCGACATCAGGTGCTCGACCGTCGAAACGCGGACATTGCCTTTTTGCAGAACCGACGCCATGCGCGTGCCGCCCACGTTCACGGCCTGGGCGGGAAAATCGACCACCAGGGGCAGGTCGACACGATGAAACACAATGCCGGTGTTGGGATCGGCCGGACGGAGCGTGATCTCGACTCGACGCCCGGAATGAAGCCCCACACCCTTTGTGCTGATCGCTTTTTGGATGGTGCGCTGACGTAACATGACTGTGTTCGTTGAAAATATGAATACGGATTGCGCGCAAGATTCACGCAATCAACCCCGTATTGTAACAAACTTGGGAACCTTTCCTTAGGTTTTAGCGCAATCGCCTGCCGATTGCTCTTTCAACATGTTTCAAAAGATCCGTAGCCGCACACCTTCCCCGGGGAAGAAGAAGCTGTGCGGCCGAGCCGGAAGCCGATACCGGGTCACCGGCATCGGCAAACATGCGAGAGTCGTTGTTTATAACTTATGACAATACGCCGATATCAGTCCGCCTGTTTGCGCAGGAAGGCCGGAATATCGAAATGATCCATGCCCGCGGTTTCCAAGGCGCGCACCTGGGCCGTAGCCTGGCTGCGTGGATTGCGGATCACCGCCGGCACTTCCGAATTGGCGAAATCATGGCCGCCGATGAAGGGCTGGTTGTCCGTGCCCGTACGCTGGACTTCGGCATGATTCTGCACCAGTTGCGGGCGCGAGACGGCGTTGGCGCGGCCAAGGCCGGTGGCCACGACGGTAACGCGCAGGTTTTCACCCATGGATTCATCGTAGGCCGTGCCATAGATGACGGTCGCGTCTTCGGCGGCATAGCTGCGGATGGTATCCATGATTTCGCGGGTTTCGCGCATCTTGAGCGTGCGGCTGGCGGTAATGTTGACCAGCATGCCGCGCGCGCCGTGCAGATCCACGCCTTCCAGCAGCGGGCAAGCGATGGCCTGTTCAGCCGCAACGCGCGCACGATCCGGGCCGGAAGCGATCGAAGTACCCATCATGGCCTGGCCTTGCTCACCCATGATGGTCTTGACGTCCTCGAAGTCGACGTTCACATTGCCTTCGACATTGATGATCTCGGCAATGCCCGCGCAGGCGTTGTGCAGCACGTCGTCGGCCGCCTTGAAGCAATCTTCCTGAGTCGCGTCTTCGTCCATCAGGTCGTACAGGTTTTCGTTGAGGACGACGATCAGCGAATGCACATGCTTGGACAGCTCGTTGATGCCGTCTTCAGCCATTTTCAGGCGCTTGGAGCCTTCGAACGAAAACGGCTTGGTCACCACGCCGACCGTCAGAATGCCAAGCTCCTTGGCGACCTCGGCCACCACGGGACCCGCGCCCGTGCCGGTGCCGCCGCCCATGCCGGCCGTGATGAAGACCATGTGCGCGCCGGTCAGGGCGGCACGGATTTCTTCACGGGCGGTTTCCGCAGCCGCGCGGCCTTGCTCGGGCTTGGCGCCGGCGCCCAGGCCGGTGCGGCCAAGACGGATCTGGACGGGCGCTTCGCTGGTCGTAAGCGCCTGCGCATCGGTATTGGCGCAAATGAAATCCACGCCATGGATGCCCGAACGGATCATGTGCGCGACGGCATTGCCGCCCGCCCCGCCTACGCCTACGACTTTGATAACGGTACCGCTGCTGCTGTTATCGAGCATTTCAAAATTCATCATGATTGACTCCCTCACATATCCAAATAAAAGCGATTAATACGAAACAAAATCCCCGGTACTGCTATTTCGGAAATCGCTTCAAAAGAAATGCCAGCCGGTCGACTCGCACCTAATTTGAAACGCCTCCCGAGTACGGACGATGCTGCCATCCGCCCCTCAAGGCCTTCTCACGGGCCTTAATTCATGAACCACTCCTTCATCCGTGCCAGCAGGGACTTGACGCTGCCCTTTTGCTGGGCCACCTTGCGGCCGCGCGCGCGCTGCAATCGCGCTTCGATCAGCAGGCCCATGACGGTTGAAAAACGTGGATTATGCATGACATCGGCCAGACTGCCTTCGTAGTCGGGCACGGCGACGCGCACAGGTTTCAAAAATACGTCCTCGGCCAGCTCGACGATGCCCGGCATCAACGCCGTGCCGCCGGTAAGAACCACGCCCGAAGCCAGCAAATCCTCGTAGCCGGACTCGCGCACGATTTGCTGGACGAAGGTGAACAGTTCTTCGACGCGCGGCTCGATCACGGCGCCCAGCGCCTGGCGCTTG
>JBEBXF010000147.1:0-7678 GCA_040391725.1 Eoetvoesiella caeni
TTTGTTGCCCTGCTGCGCCAGATCGCGGATGACGCGCTCGGCATCGGCGCCTTCGGGAACGTCTTCAACGTATTGCGTCTTGACTTTGTCTCCGAGGTTTTTTTCCATCTCGCGGCGGCCGAGGTCTTGCTGCCAGCTCCACCCGGCCTCGCCGACGGGGCTGACATAGACAAAACCGACTTTCAGCGGCGTATCGGCGGCATGCGCATAGCTGGACAATGCCATGACTGGGGCGGCGGCAAGCGCCAACATGGTGCGGCGTATCAATTTCTTATACATGGCTTCTCTCTCTGGGTGAATAATGGGGCGCTTCGATTTTTATAGTTCCAGTAGACGGTTTGGCCGGTCGGCGTATTCAAGGCCCCGAAGCCGGGGATCGGCCGAACCGCGCACTATGCGTTGGGATTGAAATTCCTGCCAAGCGATGCCGGCATATTCAGCCTGATCCACCCCGCATTGCGCGATATTAAGACCAGAACCACGACGGTTGCAAGATAGGGCAGCATGGACAGCAGCTGCGAGGCGATGGGCACGCCGCGCGCCTGCATGTAATAGGAAAAAATGGTGATGCCGCCGAAAAGATAGGCCCCCGCCATGACGCGCACCGGCCGCCAGGTGGCGAAGGTGGTCAGCGCCAGCGCGATCCAGCCGCGCCCGGCCACCATGTTCTCGACCCACATGGGCGTATACACCAGCGACATGAAGGCGCCGGCCAGGCCGCAGCACAAGCCGCCGAACAGCAGCGCATACAGGCGGATGCGGCGCACGTTGTAGCCCAGGGCATGGGCGGACGACGGGGATTCCCCCACCGAGCGCAAAATCAGGCCCGAACGGGTACGGTACAGGAACCAGACAATGGCGGCGCACAGCAGCAGCGACAAATACACCACCGGATGCTGGCGGAACAAGGCCGTGCCCAAGAAGGGGATGTCCTCGAGCAAGGGAATGCCGTAGGCATGATTGCTGAGGGTCTTGCCCACATAATCGATGCCCAGATAGGCCGAAGCGCCCGCCCCGAACAGGGACAGCGCCAGCCCGGTGGCCACCTGATTGGCGCCCAGCCACACCGTGAGCCAGGCGAACAGCGCGGCAAGCACCATGCCCGCGCAGGCTCCGGCCAGGAAACCCAGCGGAGAACTGCCCGAGTCGACGGTTACGGCAAACCCCACCACCGCCGCCATCAACATCATGCCTTCGGCGCCCAGATTGATGACCCCGGATTTTTCATTGATAAGCAGCCCCAGGGCCGCCAGCATGAGCGGCGTGCCTGAATTGATGGCGGCTGCGATAAGCGGTGCCAGCGCGTCCATTATTTCCTCCAGCGCAATTTATTGTGGATAAGGACGTCGCACGCCAGCAGCGAAAACAGCAAGATGCCCTGGAACACGCCCGTAATGGCGCTGGGCATGCCCAGCCGCGATTGCGACAGCTCGCCGCCTATGTACAGAAGCGCCATGATGAAGCTGGAAAAAATAACGCCAAGCGGATGCAGGCGTCCGACGAACGCCACGATAATGGCGGCAAAACCGTAACCCGGGGACACCGACGGCGTAAGCTGACCAATGGGCCCCATGACTTCGCAGGCGCCGGCAAGCCCCGCCAGGCCGCCCGACACCAGCATGGAGATCCACAGCGACTTGCGCGCCGAGAACCCGGCATAACGCGCGGCGCGCGGCGCCATGCCGCCCACTTGCAGCTTGAAGCCCGAAAAGCTGCGCGCCATGAATACCCAGCCCAGCAGCGCCGCCAGCAGTGCCAGAACAATGCCCAGATGCAGGCGCGTGCCCGGAATGACCATGGGCAGCAGGAAGCCGTCGGAAAACAGGCGCGACTGCGGAAAGCCGAAGCCGTCGGGATCCATGAGCACGCCATGAACCAGATAGCTGAGCAGCAACTGCGCCACGTAGACCAGCATCAGCGACACCAGGATTTCGTTGGCGTTGTAGCGGTCGCGCAGCCAGGCGACGATGCCGCCCCAGATAGCCCCGCCCACCGCGCCGGCAATCAAGGCCAAGGCAATGAAGAGCGCGCCGCCCCCTTCGCCATGATCGAAATACAGCACGACCGATCCCGCGGCAATGGCGCCGATCACCAGTTGGCCCTCGGCCCCGATGTTGAAATAATTGGCGCGAAAGCAGATGGCCAGCCCCACGGAGACAAGCAGCAGCGGCGCAACCTTGACGCCCACCTCGGTCCAGCCGCGCAAGTCCTTGATGGGCTCGAGGAAGAACACGCCCAGACTCGCCCAGGGATCTTTACCCACCGCCGTGAACAGGATGATGCCGCATACGACGGTAAGCAATACCGCCAGCACCGGCGAAAACCACGACATGAATCTCGAGGGTACGGCACGAGGCTCAAGCCTGAGCATGGCGCGCCTCCTGCTCGTTGGCATCCGCCTGCGGCCACAAGCCGCTCATCCAGCGCCCGACCTGATCGAGACTGGCTTCGGATGTTTTGATCGACGGCGACAGCTTTCCCTTGGCCATGACGACCAGGCGATCGGAGATCTGGAACAGCTCGTCGAGCTCTTCGGAAATGACGAGCAATGCGCAGCCCTGGTCGCGCAGCGCCAGAAGTTCGCCGCGGATTTGCGCGGCCGCGCCGACATCGACCCCCCATGTGGGTTGCGCCACCAGCAAGACCTTGGGCCGGCGGCTGACTTCGCGCCCGACGATGTACTTTTGCAGATTGCCCCCCGAAAGACTGGAGGCCAGCGCGCCGGGCCCGCCCGCCTTGACGTGGAAACGCTCGATGATGTCTTGCGCCGCGCGCGCGATTCCGCCGGCCCGCACCATGCCGAATCCCAGGGTCGCTTCGGTTTGATGCGACAACAGGATGTTTTGCGCCAGGCTCATTTCGGGAACGGCCCCGCGCCCCAGCCTTTCTTCGGGCACGAAGGCCAGGCCATGCCCCCGCCTCCAGGCCGCTGAACGCCGGCCCATGGGCCGGCCCTCCAGCACGATGGCGTCATTGGCCGCACGCGGATCCTCGCCGGACAGCGCGGCCAGCAGTTCCTGCTGGCCATTGCCCGAAACACCCGCCACGCCCAGGATTTCGCCAGCGCGCACCTCGAAATTGATGTCGCGCAACTCGACGGCGAAGGGATGGTTCTTGTCCAGCGACAAATTGCGCGCCGCCAGTATCCCGACGCCGGGAGCGCGTTCGCTCAGCGAGGTGGCCGCCGGCTCGGAGCCGATCATGAGCCGGGAAAGACTGGCTTCGGTTTCCTCGCGCGGATCGCATACCCCGGTAACCTTGCCCCCCCGCATCACGGTACAGGTATGGCACAAGGCGCGGATTTCATCCAGCTTATGGCTGATGTACAAAATGCTGCAGCCTTCGGAAGCCAGCTTGCGCAAGGTGTCGAACAAACGCCCGACAGCCTGCGGCGTCAGCACCGAAGTGGGCTCGTCCAGGATGAGCAGTTGAGGCTTTGCCAGAAGCGCCCTGACGATTTCCACCCGCTGGCACTCACCCACCGACAGGGTGTGCACATGGCGGGCCGGTTCGAGTTCCAGCCCGTACTGGCGGGCGGTATCGGCGATGCGCTGCTCGAGCTCGGCGATCCTGGTATTGGACGGCAGGCCCAATGCAATGTTTTCAGCTACCGTCAGGGTGTCGAACAGCGAAAAATGCTGGAACACCATGGCAATGCCAAGCTGGCGCGCCGCCGCCGGATTGGCGATTTGCACGGGTTCGCCATTCCAGATGACGGTGCCGGCATCGGGCTCGACCGCGCCGTAGATGATTTTCATGAGGGTGGACTTGCCCGCGCCGTTTTCACCCAGCACGGCATGGATTTCACCCGGCTCGACCGAAATGCTGACCCCGTCGTTGGCGATGACAGCAGGATATTTTTTAGTGATTTTCTGCAGCTCGAGACGTAAGGTCATGTTTTTATGGTTCGTTCGTATCGGTTCTTGTCAGAAACAGTATTGAAAACGGCAACACGCCAAGCCTGAAAAGCGGCATTATCCCACAAGGCCCACTATAGTTACCCACTTTCCGCTTGCCAATCTAGCGATAATACCTAGAAACGCCCTTGAATCAACATCGTCCAGGCTTGCCCCGACACACTGCCGCATCCTGGGCAAACCCCGCAACCACGGAGCCCTCCTATGTCGAAGAAAACCGCCGTCCGCGCCGAAGAACGCTGCACCTGGGCCAATGGCGATCCGCTCATGGCCGACTACCACGACAACGAATGGGGCCGCCCCGAGCACGGCAGCCGCGCCTTGTGGGAAAAGCTGATGCTGGACGGCTTCCAGGCCGGACTTTCATGGAGCACCATACTCAAGAAACGCGCGGCTTTCCGCGAGGCCTTTGAACACTTCCTGCCCGAAACCATCGCCGCCTATACCGAGGCGGACGTCGAACGCCTCATGGCCAACGCCGGCATCGTGCGATCCAGGGCAAAAATACAAGCAACCATAGGCAATGCCCGCGCCTACCTGGCCATGCGGGACGCCGGCGAGGACTTTGCAAGCTTCATCTGGGGCATGGCCGGCGACGCGCCCATCCTGGGCAATGGCGGGCCCGCGCCCGCCCAAACCCCTCTTTCGCAGGAAATATCGACCGCCCTGAAGAAACGCGGCTTCAAATTCGTAGGGCCGGTCATCGTCTACGCCTGGATGCAGGCCACCGGCATCGTCAACGATCATGCCTGCCATTGCTTTCTGCACGTAAAGCCGCAATCCCCGAAAAACATCCGGAATGCCCGAAAACGGTAAAGATAGCGGTAAAGATCGAAGACTGGCTGCCGTTACCCGAGATAGCAGATTTTTAATAAGAGGGGAGCACAATGGGCCGGTTCAGCAACATGAAGGTCAAAACCAAACTGATCGGCGGCTTTTTGGTCGTGGCGGCCATCGCCGCCCTCACCGGGGGCGTAGGCCAACAGTACACGCGGCCAATCAACACCCTGGCCCCGCAAAAGTAAGACCCCGTAAACAAGGGCAAATTGCATGCCTCCAGCGCCGATCAGCATCTCATCGCCATGGGTCGCGCGGTGCGCAGCACCTTGCTGACAACCACGGAAGGCGCCTATCATCACGAATACTTTGCCATCGACGAGCACTTCAGCGCCTCCGTGCGAGAACTCCAAAGCCTGCTGAAGCTGGCCACGTCGGAAAAAGACAAGGCCGACATCCAGCAAGCCCTCGACGCGGTCAATGCCTACAACAAGGCGGTCAAAGATATCGTCAAGGAACAGGCCTCCGAAACGCTGGGCCGGCTGGACACCACCGATCGCCTGTTCGGCGAGGTCCGGCCCCTGGGCAGCGTTGCCGAACAATTGCTGCAGCAACTGGAAATGGAGCGGGAAGGCAACGCCATGCAGTTCGCGGCGGACATCCAGACCATTTACGACGACACCCTCAAGATGATGATAGCCCTGACCCTGGGCGGTGCGCTGATCGCCATCATTCTAGGCTCGCTGCTGACCCGCGGCCTGACGCGGCAACTGGGCGGTGAGCCCTCCCAGGTGGCCCAGGCCGCCAACGCCATCGCCAAGGGCGACCTGTCGTCGCGCCTCAACGTCGGCAAGGCCATGGCTGGCAGCGTCATCCAGGCCATGGCCACCATGCAGGAATCACTGCTCAATGTCGTGGCCACCGTGCGCAACAGCAGCGATCACATTGCCACGGGCTCCAACCAGATCGCCGCCGGCAACGCCGACCTTTCGCAGCGCACCGAAGAACAGGCGGCCAATCTCACCCAGACCGCCGCGGCCATGGACGAGCTCTCCAGCACCGTCAAGAACAACGCCGACATCGCCAAGCAGGCGGCGCAAATGGCCTCTTCCGCCAGCGATGCCGCCGTCAAGGGCGGCTCGGCCGTCAACGACGTGGTCTCGACCATGGGAGAAATCAATACATCGTCCCGCAAGATCGTCGACATCATCGCCGTGATCGACAGCATCGCCTTCCAGACCAATATCCTGGCGCTCAACGCCGCCGTCGAAGCGGCGCGCGCCGGAGAACAGGGCCGCGGCTTTGCCGTGGTCGCCAGCGAAGTGCGCAGCCTGGCGCAAAAAAGCGCCTCGGCCGCCAAAGACATCAAATCGCTCATCGACGACAGCGTGCAGAAAGTGGACATCGGCACCCAAAAGGTGGATGCCGCCGGCGAAGCCATGCAGGACATCGTTCAGCATGTGAAGCGGGTCACCGACCTCATCAACGAAATCAGCGCGGCCACCGCCGAACAAACCTCGGGCCTGGGCCAGATCAACGAGGCCGTCACCCAGCTCAGCGACGTTACCCAGCAGAACGCGTCGCTGGTGGAGGAATCGGCGGCTGCCGCCGACAGCCTGAAGGAACAGGCGCAGCAACTGGTCAAGGTGGTCGGGGTGTTCAAAATCGACCAGCAGGAGGTTCAAACCGCAACGGACGCGGACGACGCCGAGGCGCTGCCATCGCCGGCGGCCGACACGGCGGCCGCTTCGCCGCGGCTGTCTCCCGCCAAGGCCCTGCATGCTCCCGCAATGGCTCCGCTGGTACCCGCAATGGCGGGCGGCGCGAACTCCGCCCGGATGTACGCCGCCAGGAACGACGACTGGGAAGAGTTTTAACCGTTCACTCGGCCGCGTTTCCCACAATGGGACTGACGGGGCCGCGCCCGGCAAAGTGCCCATCGGCATTGCGCAGGAACTGGCTGACGGAGTTCTGCACGGCTTCGGGCGACCAGCCCGCGATATGCGGCGTGAAAATAACGTTGCTCAAGCCCAGCAATTCGGGCAACGGCCTGGGTTCGCCTTCGTAGACATCCAGCGCCGCGCCCGCAATGCGGCCATCGCGCACGGCCCGCCCCAGCGCGGCGGAATCCACCACGCTGCCGCGCGAAATATTCACGACGAAGCCCGCGGGCCCCAGGGCGTCGAGCATCTCGGCATTCACGAGATGCCTGGTCTGAGCCCCGCCGGGCGTCGCCACCACCAGAAAATCGCACCACTGCGCCAGCGAGCGCAGCGTTGCATGATAGGCGTACGGCGCATCGGGACGGGCCCGGCGGCTGTGATAGCCCACCTCGATATCGAAGGCCTGCGCGCGGCGCGCGATTTTCCCGCCGATGTCGCCCAGGCCCAGCAAGCCCAGGCGCTTGCCCGACACATTGGGCGACCACGGAATACCGTCGCGCCACAGGCCGTTTTGCACCGCCGTGTTGTAGCCGGCGATATTGCGCACGGCGGCAAGCAGCAAGGCCATGGCATGGTCGGCCACGCAATCGGAGTTGCTGCCGGCGCCATTACCCAGGGCGATGCCCCGGGCGCGCGCATGCTCGATGGCGATTTTTTCGTAGCCCACGCCCAGCGCGCAGACCAGTTCGAGCTTGGGCATGGCGTCGATGGCTTCGCGGCACAGCCCGATGGGGCCGTTGGTAAGCACGGCCCTGACCTCGGGGTTGCAGACCGCCAACTGCTCGTCCACCGTGCCGGCATTGGGCGCGTACAGAATATCGTAGCGCTGCGCGATCTGGGCTCGGTGCGCTTCGATCAAGGGGCTGAAAATCAAAACCAACGGCTTCATGTACGAATCACCCACTGCGTGCTTGGAAAGCCATAAAGATACCAGAATAGGGTGGTAACATTTCAAGCTTGTCCACGAACTATTGAAAAGCTCCATGGCCGTTTTCGATATCGCCCCAATCGTCCAGTCGCTAAGCGTCATCCGGCAGCAAT
>JBEBXF010000148.1:0-7675 GCA_040391725.1 Eoetvoesiella caeni
CGAGGCTGGGCAGATCGGTATCCTCGTGCGTAGCAACGCCCAGGCCAGACTGGTGTTCACCGATGCGGCCGCAGCCAAGGTCAAGGATTTGCTGGCCGAAGAGGGCAACCCCGACCTCAAGCTGCGCGTTTTCGTGCAGGGTGGGGGATGTTCCGGGTTTCAGTACGGGTTCACCTTCGACGAAGTCATCAACGATGACGACACCACCATCGACAAAGAAGGCGTGCAACTGCTGGTCGATCCCATGAGCTTCCAGTACTTGTTCGGCGCCGAAATCGACTACAAAGACGACATCGAAGGCTCCCAGTTCGTCATCCGCAATCCCAACGCCACGTCCACCTGCGGTTGCGGGTCGTCGTTTACCGCCTGATTCAGGCTGGGTATTTGCAGCCGAGCACGCTCGGGTGGCGCGCGCCGGTAACGGCGGGCAGGCCCGCCGGGCGGCCCTGCTCGTAGGCCCAGGCCAGCCAGGCGAATGCCAGGGCCTCGACAAGCTGCGGCGCAATGCCGGCTTCCTTCGTCGAGCGCACGGGGCGCTGCAAGGCGCGCTCCAGTTCGCGCATCAGCTCCGGGTTTTGCGCGCCTCCTCCGCAAACCAGCACGTCCCGGGTCTCGGGCGCCCAGGCTTCAATGGCCTGCGCCACGGTGCTTACGGTAAAGCTTTGCAGGGTTGCCTGCACGTCGCGGGCCGATGGCGCCATGGCGGCGAATGGCGCCAGTTTGTGATTCAGCCATGATTCGTTGAACAGGTCGCGCCCCGTGGATTTTGGGGGCGGCAGCGCCAGCCAGGGTTCATCCAGCAGCGCGTCGAGCAGGGCGGGAATGCTTCGGCCGCCGGCGGCCCAACTGCCCATATCGTCGTAGTCGTGGCCGGTATGCTTTTTGCACCAGAGATCCAGCAGGACATTGGCGGGCCCGGTGTCGAAACCGCGCACGTCGCGGCCGGGGCTCAGCAGCGTTACGTTGCCGATACCGCCAAGATTCAGCACGGCGCGTGGCTGCCCCCCACTGAACACGGCTTGGTGAAACCCCGGCACCAACGGCGCGCCCTGGCCGCCGGCCGCCACGTCGCGCGTGCGGAAATCGGCGATCACGGCGATTCCGGTAAGTTCGGCCAGCAATGCGGGAGCATTGAGCTGCAAGGTGTAGCCATTGGCCGGGTCGTGGCGAACCGTCTGGCCGTGTGCGCCGATGGCGGCAATGTTTTCGGGGGTGGCGCCCGCTTCGTCCAGCAGTTGCCGGCAGGCCTCGGCATAGAGCCGGCTTAATTCATTGCCGGCCAGTGCCGCGCGCGCCAGTTCGTTGTTCCCGGGCAGGTTCAGGCTGAGGAACTCCTGGCGCAGCGCCGGCGGCATGGGGAGCGAGGCTTGCGCGAGGACACCCGGCATGGCCGTGGAAAAATCGGCTAGAACCGCATCGACACCGTCGAGGCTGGTGCCTGACATTACGCCGATATACAGTGCGGAGCGGGCCATGGGCGGTGCGGCCGAACAACCTTAGCGGCTGGCCAACTGGATATGATCGGTTTGCAGGCTGGCCAGCATATGGATGTCTTGCCGATAGCTGCCGACCTGATCATTGAAAGCCTGGCGATCCGCGCCTTCCAGCGCGCGAGCCACCGGCAGGTCGACCGAGAGGGGGTCGATCGGTTTGTCGGCGACGCGGAACTCGTAATGCAGATGCGGGCCCGTGGCCCAGCCGGTGGCGCCGACGTAGCCGATGAGCTGGCCCTGTTCGACGGTATCGCCTTTTTTCAGGCCCGGCGCAAAGCGGCTTTGGTGTGCGTACAACGTGGTGATCTTGTTGTAGTGCTTGAGAATGACGACATTGCCGTAGCCGTTTTGCTGGCCGATGAACTCTACCGTGCCGTCGGCGGTGGCGTGTATGGGGGTGCCCTGGGGCGCGGCGTAGTCGACGCCCTGATGGCCTTTCCAGACGCCGTGTATGGGATGCTTGCGCATGCCGAAGGTGGAGCTGATGCGGGTAAATTGCAGCGCCGTGCGCAGGAAGGCGCCTTTCAGGCTGCTGCCCGAAAAATCGTAATAGCCGCCGGCCCCGTTCCTGGGCTTGAACCAGACGGCGGTATAGGTTTTGCCCTGGTTGACGAACTCCATGGCCAGAACGCGTCCCGAGCCGACATCTTTGCCTTCGTGCGCATGGGCTTCGTAGATGACGCGGAACTGGTCGCCTTTGCGCAGATCTTGCATGAAATCGATTTTGCTGGCCAGAATGCTGGCCATTTGCTGGGTGATGGCGTCGGGGATGTCGGCCGTGTCGGTAGCCCCGAACAGGGACGACACGATTTCGCCTTCGCCCATGTGGATTTGCGTGTCGGTGGCCTGGCTGTGCTCGGCGGCGGTGTAGCTGCCATTGCCTGTGGGCGTGATTTCAAGCCATTTGGAAACGAAGCCGTCGTTATCCGTCGTGCCCGGCGTATGGTAGTAGCGCAGCCAGGCCAGATCGCCGTTCTCGTCCAGCGCCGCCTGCACGCTGCGGCCCGGGTACAGTTTATAGATGGAGCGCGCGTCCTTGTCATGGACGAGAAAAGGCAGGAGCTTGTCGTCGTGGATGTTCAGGCGCTGCAATACCGCTGCCAGCGTGTCGCCGGGCCGGATCCGCGTTTCGTCGATGAATGGGGCCGAAAACTGCGTCTGGGCGATTCTTGAGGGGAGCAGCGCGGGCAAGGCAAGGCTTTGATGCGCTTGATACACTGGCGGAGGCGGTGCGCTGGGTTTTACCACTGCCAGCGCGGCGGCGGTGGCGAAAAGACCGAATGCCATGAACACCAGGCCATTCGTAAAATAGTGGTGTTTGCGGGGACGGGCTTGCGGATTGACGAGGGAGGTTGCGGTAGGTATCCCTTTTTTGAACATTGAACTAAAGCCTGTGGGTCGTTTTCTGTTGAAGGACTCGCCTCGAACAATGCTCGATAGCTACGGCATTCGTGGCGACAGAAGATTGCCCGACCCAGACACTCTGATAAGATTGTGTTGCGCCAAGCTGAAGGCACCACCGTTTTTACAATTCTGTAACAACCAGTGCCGCCTTAACTCGTAATCCTAACGCAATAGCGTGGGTTTTTCGAGTCTTTTTTGGTTTTTTTACCCACTCAATCCATCTCTCTTTAGCATAACGGTTTTTATATGTCGTCCTCCGAAGTCCTTATCACGCCCGAAGTTGAAGCCGATTTGCGCGTTGTCAAGCGAGGATGCGACGAACTGCTGGTGGAGTCCGAGTTCGCCCGCAAGCTGGCGCGCAGCCGCGCAACGGGGCAGCCGCTGCGCATCAAGCTGGGGCTGGATCCCACCGCGCCCGACATCCACCTGGGCCATACCGTGGTGCTCAACAAAATGCGGCAGTTGCAGGATCTTGGGCATACCGTCATTTTCCTGATCGGCGACTTTACCTCGATGATCGGCGACCCCAGCGGGCGCAACGTTACGCGGCCTCCGCTGACGGCCGAACAAATCCAGGAAAACGCCAAAACCTATTATGCGCAGGCCAGCCTGGTGCTGGATCCGGCCAAAACCGAAATCCGCTACAACTCCGAATGGTGCGATCCTCTTGGCGCGCGGGGCCTGATCCAACTGGCGTCGCGCTATACCGTGGCCCGCATGATGGAGCGCGACGACTTCACGCGCCGCTTCAAGGGCGGCGTGCCTATTTCGGTGCACGAGTTCCTGTACCCGCTTATGCAAGGCTACGATTCCGTGGCCTTGAAGGCCGACCTCGAACTGGGCGGCACCGACCAAAAATTCAATCTGCTGGTGGGGCGCGAGCTGCAAAAAGAATACGGCCAGGAGCCCCAGTGCATCCTGACCATGCCTTTGCTCGAGGGCATCGACGGCGTCGACAAAATGTCCAAGTCCAAGGGCAATTACATTGGTATTTCCGAAACGCCGGATTCCATGTTCGGCAAGATCATGTCGATCTCCGATACGCTGATGTGGCGTTATTACGAACTGCTTTCCTTCCGCTCGCTTGACGAGATCGCCTTGCTGCAGAAGCAGGTTCACGATGGCGCCAACCCGCGCGACACCAAGGTGCTGCTGGCCCAGGAAATCGTTGCCCGTTTCCATTCGCAACAGGCTGCCCACGATGCGCTGGCCCGCTTCGAGGCCCGGTTCCGCGACGGCATGATTCCCGAAGACATGCCCGAGATGCAGCTGGGCGGTGCGCCCATGGGCATACTCAAAGTGTTGCGCGAGGCCGGCCTGGTGGCATCGGCGTCCGAGGCGCAACGCAACATCGAGCAGCGCGGCGTGCGCATCGATGGCGACCGCATCGAAGACAAAGGCCTGTTGCTGCAGGCCGGCACGTATGTGGTTCAGGTGGGCAAACGCAAGTTCGCCCGTGTAACGCTCAATGCGTAAGCGGCCCGTAAGCGGCCACTTTCATTCATTGTTCTAGTTTAGGAGGTCTTATGAAGCTTTCCAGCACTTCATTCCAGGATCAGGCGCGCATTCCCGAGCGCAACGCCTTCGGGAAGGTCGATGCGGCATCGCACGTGGCCCTGGCGGGCAATGCCAATCCCCAGTTGGCCTGGGTCGACGCGCCCGCGGGCACGCAGTCGTTCGTGCTTATCTGCCACGATCCCGATGTGCCCAGCCGTCCCGACGACGTCAACCAGGAAGGGCGCGAAGTGCCCGCCGACCTGCCCCGCGTGGACTTCTACCATTGGGTGCTCGTCGATATCGCTGCAACGGTTTCCCAGATTGCCGAAGGCGCTTATTCCAACGACGTGACCCCGCGCGGCAAGTCGGGGCCGAGCGCGGCCAACGGAACGCGCCAGGGCATCAACAGCTATACCAGCTGGTTCGCCGGCGACCACGACATGAAAGGCGATTATTTCGGTTACGACGGTCCTTGTCCGCCCTGGAACGACGCCATCCAGCACCGCTACATCTTCACGCTGTATGCGCTGGACATCGCCCGGGTTCCGGTCGAGGGCGCCTTCAATGCCGAAGACGTGCTCAAGGCCATTCAAGGCCATGTCCTGGAACAGTCCTCCGTCATGGGCTGGTATACGCTGAATCCACGCTTGCTGAAGACCTGACGCGGCAAGCCGCGCATGGACGCGCGGCGGGGCCGCGGTCAGTATGAGTTTTACGCATGCTAACTTGAAGCGCGAGGCGAGATGGGCCGGATTTCTTGCGAAATTCGGCCTTTTGCATGCTATTGCCGGCCATATCCACGGGCCTGCGCGACATTCGCGGTAAAATGCCGGCTATCTTATCCGCCGTACCAATCTCTAGGAAGCTTCATGTTTGACCGTTCACGCACACTCGACCAAGCCGATCCCGAAGTATGGGCCGCGATCCAAAAGGAAAACGTCCGCCAGGAACAGCATATTGAACTGATCGCCTCGGAAAACTACACCAGCCCCGCCGTCATGCAGGCGCAGGGCACCCAGCTCACCAACAAGTACGCCGAGGGCTATCCGGGCAAACGCTATTACGGCGGTTGCGAATACGTGGACGTGGTCGAGCAACTGGCCATCGATCGCCTGAAGCAGCTGTTCGGCGCCGAGGCGGCCAATGTGCAGCCCAATTCGGGTTCGCAGGCCAACCAGGGCGTGTACATGGCGGTGCTCAAGCCCGGCGATACCGTTCTGGGCATGAGCCTGGCCGAAGGCGGCCACCTTACCCATGGTTCGCCGGTCAACGCCTCGGGCAAGCTGTACAACTTCCTGTCCTACGGCCTGAACGCCGACGAAGCCATCGATTACGAGCAGCTCGAACGCCTTACCAAAGAACACAAGCCCAAGCTCATCGTGGGCGGCGCATCGGCCTACTCGCTGCGCATCGATTTCGAACGCATGGCCCGCATTGCGCACGACAACGGCGCGCTGTTCATGGTGGACATCGCTCACTATGCCGGTCTGGTCGCCGGCGGCGTCTATCCCAATCCCGTGCCGCATGCCGACTTCGTCACCTCCACCACGCACAAATCGCTGCGCGGCCCGCGCGGCGGCGTCATCATGATGAAAACCGAATTCGAAAAGGCGGTCAACTCCGCCATTTTCCCCGGCATCCAGGGCGGCCCGCTGATGCACGTCATCGCCGGCAAGGCCGTGGCCTTCAAGGAGGCGCTGGCCCCCGAGTTCAAAGCCTACGCCGCCCAGGTCGTCAAGAACGCCGACATGCTGGCCCGCACGCTGGTCGAGCGCGGTCTGCGCATTGTGTCGGGGCGCACCGAAAGCCACGTCATGCTGGTCGACCTGCGGCCCAAGGGCCTTACCGGCAAGGCGGCCGAGGCCGCCTTGGGTCAAGCCCATATCACCGTCAATAAAAACGCCATCCCCAACGATCCCGAAAAGCCTTTCGTGACCAGCGGCATCCGCCTGGGTACGCCGGCCATGACGACGCGCGGCTTTACCGAAGACGACGCCAGGCTTACCGGCCACCTTATTGCCGACGTGCTCGACAATCCCGATAGCGAAACCGCCATTGCCGACGTGCGGGCCCGCGTTCACGAGCTTACCGCGCGTCTGCCAGTCTACCGCTGACACAGGCAACCCTCTGCAAGGGGGGTTGGCAGCCCATATGAAATGCCCGTTCTGCAGCAACCCCGATACTCAGGTCATTGACTCCCGGGTCTCCGAAGAGGGCGACGCCATCCGCCGGCGCAGGCGCTGTACCGCCTGTGACCGGCGTTTTACCACCTACGAGCGTGCCGAGCTGGTCATGCCGGCGGTGGTAAAGCGCAACGGCACGCGCGTCGAGTTCGACCAGGGCAAACTGCACGGCAGCCTGAAACTGGCGTTGCGCAAGCGCCCGGTCAGCACCGAAGAGGTCGATGCGGCGGTGGCCCGCATCGAGGAAAAACTGCTGGTCAGCGGGCGGCGCGAAGTCAACTCGGATTATCTCGGCGAACTGGTCATGGAAGAATTGCGCAAGCTCGATCAGGTGGCGTATGTGCGTTTTGCGTCGGTCTATAAAAGTTTCGAGGACATTGGCGAATTCGTGAAGGCCATCGACGAAATCACCGTGCCGGGAAATCCCAAGGGCAAGCGGAGCTGATCGGTGGGCGTGCTTTCCTCTCCTTCCCGCAGCCCGGCCACCGATGAAGACCAGCGCTGGATGCGCCAGGCCATCGAGCTGAGCTACGAATCGCTTTACATTACCGCTCCCAATCCGCGCGTGGCCTGCCTGATCGTCAAGGACGGGAAACTGCTGGCCTCCGGCGCCACGCAGCAGGCGGGCGGCCCCCATGCCGAAATCATGGCCTTGCGCCAGGCGCAGGAGCGCGGGCTCGATGTGGCGGGCGCCACGTTCTACGTCACGCTGGAGCCTTGCAGCCATTACGGCCGCACGCCGCCTTGCGCCGATGCCCTGATCAAGGCCGGGCCGGCCCGCGTGGTGGTTGCCATGCAGGATCCAAACCCGCTGGTCGCGGGGCAGGGCATCGCCCGCTTGCGGGCGGCCGGCATCGCGGTGACGACATCGGTGTGCGCCGAACAGGCCTTGGCCGTGAACCCGGGGTTCGTGGCGCGCATGACGCGCGGCACGCCCTGGCTGTGGCTCAAGTCCGCCGCCTCGCTCGACGGGCAAACGGCTTTGCAGAACGGCGTGTCGCAGTGGATTACGGGGCCCGAGGCCAGGGCCGACGGCCACCATTGGCGCGCGCGCAGCTGCGTGGTGCTGACCGGTTCGGGAACAGTGCGCATCGACAA